>JAATEU010000295.1 GCA_015655565.1 Clostridiales bacterium | reverse complement strand
GTACTTCTTTCGGATCTTACAATCATTTTTAAACCTTTCTGTCTGCGACTTGCTCACAGGCGTAAATTCTGTGTATGGCCATATTTATTTCAATGTTCAATTGATTTTCATTTAACTTATTTATTAATTTCGTCTACTAGTACGGCCCTGCATAAATTTCGCTTAATATCAGTGCCTGATATTTGCGTCAGGGCAAGGCGGAGGAAGGAAGCGTAGCGGTGCTCTACGCTGACTGACGACAACGCAGCACTGGCGTAAATAGCGGGTGCTGAATTAGGCGATAATTGTGCAGGGCTGTACTAGGTGGCAAGCCACAAAGTGCCCTGGCGAAACTTCCTCAAGCGTTGGGGTCACTTGACTACATTTATCACAGGCATAATTGCATCTAGCAGCAAAACGACATCCTGGTTTTGGATTTATGGGTGATGTAATTTCTCCTTGAAGCAATAGGCGCTGTTTCGTTTTCTTAATCGTTGGTTCAGGGATTGCGGAAAGTAGGGCTTTGGTGTATGGATGCAAAGTATGTTCAAATAGCTCGTTGGATTCGCATTTTTCTACTATCATTCCAAGATACATAACCATGATTTCATCTGATATATGCTTAACCACCGACAAATCATGGGTTATAAACATGTATGTGAAGTTTCGCTGTTCCTGCAAATCCTGCATTAGATTTAGAATCTGAGCTTGAATAGAAACGTCAAGAGCAGATACCGGTTCATCACATACGATAAATTTAGGATCTAAAGCCAAAGCACGTGCTATACCTATTCTTTGACGGCGTCCCCCATCCAACTCATGGGGATAGGAATTAGCAAGGCGTAGAGCTAATCCTACTGTATCCATAAGCTCACTTACACGATCTTTGAGTTCAACTTTATTTTTGCACATTTTATGTATCGTAAGTGGCTCTCCAATTATCTCACTAATTGACATTCTTGGATTAAATGAAGAAAAAGGATCCTGAAATATAATCTGCATTTCTCGACGGATCGTTCGCTTATCCTTTACATTGGTTATATCTTTGCTCTGAAATAAAATTGCGCCATCCGTAGAATCAAGTAAGCGAATCACAACCCTGCCGAGAGTAGATTTACCGCAACCGGATTCCCCCACAACTCCCAAGGTTTTGCCTTCGTCGATAGCAAAGTTTACTCCGTCAACTGCATGTAGCAACCCTCGTTTTGTTTCAAAATATTTTTTCAGAACTCGCACTTCAAGCAATTTAGACATGGTTCCCTCCAATTAAATAATTCCTTGTTATCGAGGTTATTATTTACTATTCTTATTCATATAACAGACATCTGACAAAGTGACCAGACTCTATCTCTGTATTTACCGAACACCGAGTTTCACATTCAGGCATTTTATTTGGGCATCTAGGATGAAAAGCACAACCATCAGGCAAGTTCGCAGGATCAGGCATTAAACCGTGTATCGGGCTAAGGCGATTCACCTTAGATGAAAGACTTGGCAGAGATCCAAACAACCCCTTAGTATATGGATGCTTTGTATTTTCGTAGATATCTTCAAGATTACCACTTTCTACGATTTGACCTGCATACATAATGGCAACTTTATCACATATTTCAGTAACAACACCTAAGTCATGTGTAATCATAATCATGGATGTGTCATATTTTTGTCTAAGTTCACGCATAAGAGCTAGAACCTGTGCCTGGATTGTTACATCCAGTGCTGTTGTTGGCTCATCTGCTATAAGTAATTGGGGATTGCAGGCTAATGCAATAGCGATTACCACACGCTGTTTCATACCTCCTGAGAACTGATGGGGATATTCACTCATCCGCTCACTTGGTATTCCAACTAATTCAAGCATATCAGAAGCTTTTTTGTAAGCCTGTTCCTTTGACATTTTTTCATGGAGTCGAATTACTTCTGCAATTTGATCTCCAACTGTAAGTATCGGATTAAGAGCAGTCATAGGATCCTGGAATATCATTGAAACTTCTTTTCCTCGATATCCGTGAAGCTCATGTTTGGTTGCCTGAAGAATATTTTTACCATTTACAACTATTTCACCACTTATTATTTTACCAGGAGGATCAGGGATCAGTCGCATTAGACCTAGTGCTGCAGTTGTTTTACCAGCTCCTGTTTCTCCTACTAAGCCCAATGTTTCTCCTCGTTCCAAATCAAAACTGATACCATTGACGGCTTTTACAACACCGTCATCGGTAATGTAATATATGGTAAGATCTCTTACAAATAACAGTGTATTACTTTTGTCATTCATATATTAGCACTCCTTTGTCTTTTTGTTGGACGTAGCATCATTTATTACATCGTCATGTTTTCAACTTTGGATCAAGTGCATCTCTCAAACCATCACCAAATAGATTAAGTCCAAGAACTGTTAGCATGATTGCAAGACCGGGGAACATAACCATGTACCACTCATCACGGATAAAAGCTCTTGCTGCTGAGAGCATTGCTCCCCATTCAGGAGTAGGTGGCTCGATTCCAAGACCAAGAAAGCTGAGTGATGCTGCAAGTATAATTGCTGTACCGACACCAAGTGTAGCTTGAACAATAATAGGCGCCAATATATTAGGGAAAATGTGTCTAAATATAATACGGAAATTACCAGCACCGATGGATACTGCTGCCTCTACAAATTCCTGATCTTTAACTGTCAGGGTGGAGGCTCGAACTACACGGGCAAAATTCGGTATTGAACTAATTGAAACTGCAATCATAGCATTTGTAAGTCCAGGTCCCAGTGTTGTAGCAATTGCAATGGCAAGTATGGTTTTTGGTATAGACATTAAAATATCAGTAAAACGCATAATAACCGTATCAAATGCTCCACCAAAGTAACCGGCAATTGCACCGAGAATACAACCTGCCAGGGCTCCCGTGCTCAATGATATAAAACCAATCTGCAGTGAAATTCGTGCTCCATAAATTACTCGGCTTAGAATATCGCGACCATAGTTATCAGTACCAAAGAGATGTTTAAAAGATGGGAATTCCTTTGCCGCACTGTAATCTTGATAATCATAAGGATAAGGCGAAATGATGTCTGCTGTTAAAGCCAATAAAATGATAAGGAGCAAAACGCATAGTCCAAATATTGCTAATCGGTTTTTCTTCAGTCTTCTCCACACTTCATGTAGCTGGCTTTGCTTAGCAGCTTCCTTTTTATTTTTGTTAGACATTCCATCACCCCTCTTCCTTAGCAATTTTTAATTTTTTAGAGGACTTTTGATATTGAGTTTTAATTCGCGGATCAACAAATGCGTATAGTAAATCAATCAATAAATTAAGAATACTAAACATGATTGCAATTACCAATACACCTCCCTGAACCACTGGGTAATTCCTTGCTTTAATAGCATCCACCATGAATTTGCCGAGTCCTGGTATGGCGAAAACCTGCTCATTTACTACTGCCCCACCAAGAGATATAGCAAATTGTATACCTATAACTGTAATAATTGGAATTAATGCATTTTTTAAAGCATGTTTGAAGATAATAATGAATTCGGTCTGGCCTTTTGCTCTTGAGGTACGAATATAATCCTGACGAATTACCTCTAGCATACTAGACCTTGTCATCCGTGCAATGGTAGCTATGGATACTGCGCTAATACTAATAACTGGCATAATATAATATAAAGGTCCATATAGTCCGGACGCCGGAAGGATATTCAGGAATACCGAGAAGAACAATACAAGCATAAGCGCTAACCAGAAGTTAGGCATTGTGATACCCAAAAGAGCTAGTATCATGGTAATATTATCTACTGCGGAATATTGTTTCACCGCTGAAATAATACCAGCTGGTATTCCAATGACGACGGCGAATAAGGTACTAAGTGTCGCCAACCGGATAGTAATGCCAATACGATCCATAATTTCTACGCTTACAGGAATTCCAGTTACATAGGAGGTTCCTAAATTGCCTTTTATAACACCAATCAGATAATTGGTATATTGTTCTAGGAAAGAATCGTTAAGCCCAAGATCTTCCCTTAGCACTTCAACCTCTATTTCTGTGGCCTCATCGCCCAGAATCAATCTGGCGGGATCACCATTTGTGAAATACATCATCGTAAATATAAGAAGTGTAACACCCAAAAGCACGGGTATAGTTACAAGAATACGCTTAATTACAAATTTTAGCATAAATATTACCTCTTCTTTCAGGTATATAATCCGTATTGTTATGGATAGCGGGTGGTTCGTTGTAGTTTAACTTAGACGCAACCACCCATGTTCATGCTGCCACTAATACTTACTGAAACTTAATCTGTGTCAGGTCTGGCACAAAGCTTGGAGCAAATGCAAGCCCTCCTATATTACCACGTGTTCCAAATGCTGCTTTTGGGAATGCAATAGGAATATTATATGTCTTGCTGAATAAGTAATCCTGAAGCTCACCATATATCTCAGCACGATTGGCATCATCATAGGTAGAACGTCCGGCATCCAGAAGATCCTGAACATGCTGGTCGTTATGTTTGATTGATATTGTACGCCATGTTGGCCATATCATCAGCGCAGCATCTGGATCAGCAATTGCAACTGTAGGAGACATATGTGCCACAGAAACTAGACCGTTATTATTCATATCTGTCATTGTTGCAAGATCGACTGTTTTGATTTCTACTGTAACTCCAACCTGGGCCCACATACTTTGAACAACTTCTCCAACTGGTGAATGGATGGGGTTCTCATAGGTGTAATAGTCTATTGTAAGACCATCGGCATATCCCGCTTCTGCCAATAATTCTTTGGCTTTTTCAGGGTTATATTCCATTGGACCTACTGTTTTATGTCCTAATATACTTGGGATATAATAACTGTCTGCAATCGTAGCCTGCCCCTGGAATACAATATCAACAAGTGATTCCAAATCCAGAGCATATGCCAATGCTTGTCTTACTCTAATGTCATTAAAAGGTTCCATGGAATTATTAAGAAGTATAAATGTGCTTGATTGACTTTCTCCACTTATAAGAACAGTATCAGGATTTTCCTCTATTCTCTCCCAGTCAGAGAAAGCTAATTCCATTGCAATATCTACACCACCAGTTTCAAGTTCTATACTACGAGCGGAGGATTCTACAATAATACGTGCAGTTGCTTTACTAAAAGCAAGTTTTTCTCCCCAATAGCCTTCATATGCTTCCATTTCAATACGATCTCCGGAAACCCATTCGGTGAACTTCATTGGTCCTGTTGCTATAGGTGCACGTCCATATGCCTCTTCTCCCATAGTTTCACGTGCATTTTTACTTAACATGGCTCCACGGAAAGAAGCTAGTGCCTCCATAATAGGAGCATAGGGATTAAGAAGTTTGAGCTCTAGAGTAAATTCATCGATTGCCTTTGTATTTTCAGAATCTATACTGCTGAAAATTGTTTTGCTGAATGAGCTTATAGCTCCAAGAGCAAGGGAATATGCAGCATCTTCTGCTGTAAATTTACTTCCATCATGGAACGTTACATCATCGCGTAACTTGAAGATAATTGTTGTATCATCAACAAATTCCCACTCTTTTGCCAACCAAGGGATATACTCGCCATTTGTGTCCTTTTTAATTAGTGTTTCAAAAATGAGTGTGCCAACAGTAAATCCTTGCTGCTTCGTATGCATATAATGATCAAGAGATGCTGGTTCTGCATCCAATGCAAACTTCAGAGCAGTCTTACCTTCCGGAGTGCTTACAGTATCGCTCCTTGTTTCACCCTCCGTTTTACTCTCGGTGCCAGTACTTTGAGAATCCTGACCCTCTTTCTGTCCCCCTTTGCCACCGCAAGCGGTTAAGCTTAATACCATTACTATTACTAGTGACAACATCGTTGCAATCCACTTCTTCATCATTGTGGTTCCTCCTCTTTCTTAATTTTTTATATTAGACACACTCATGTGTGGCCAATTCATAGTAAGCCCTGAAGCTGCCACCACGGCAGGAACAGTACAAATACAGCAATAAATATTATTACCATGAGCACTGAGCCTAATTTAACGATGTCACGAGTCTCAAAATATTCATTCGAGCTCCCTATCATCATTCCAACAGAATGAAATGGTAACAGATAGTGACATGCCAAGCTTGTATAACAAATAAATAATGTTGCAGTTGCAGGTATGACTCCTTCACCAATCATAACAAGGCCAGGTAAAACAACAGATAGTGTTGTCGTATTACTTCCTAAAATCAAGTGCATTCCCATGGAAACTAGAATTATTACTACAATATAACGTAGTGAAAAAGTATCCGGGAACAGTATTGTAACTCTTAAAAATACAATATCCGCAATTCCACAGGCTTTCATAACACCACCTATGGAGAAGGCAGCCGATATAAAAATAATTGTAGTAACATCAATGGCTCTCAAATCTTTCAGTTTAAGCGTACCTAAAGCAAATAAGATAAGTGTACCTACTAAAGTAACTATAGTAGGATTTATTGTAAACGTTAGTACATCTCCAAACAGACCACTTATAGCCCAAAGTAACACGGTACCAATAACAACGATAGCTGTTATTTTGTCCCATCCCGACATAGGAGGTTTAGCCGCTTTTATTGTATCGCTAACTTCAAATCTGACACGAAATACATCCTTACGGAATATCAGACAAATCAATCCCATCATTACGACAGAGAAAGCTAGAGTAGGAACAGTCATATAACTCATCCATTGACCATTGGTTATATCAATTCCAGCAAAGCCGGCAGATGCTGAATTGAGAATAAGGTCTGCGTCAATTGCCATCATATTCACTGCTACATAAAAATTAAAGATTGAAAGCATAATAACCGAAACTGATCGCTTTGGTATGTTTGTTTTTTTTAGATGATTATGATAAATATTAGCGATAATGATAAGTCTTGCAAGTGGCTGTGGAATCACATATATTGTAAGAATAAAAACAAGTATGATGGATCCAAATGCCTTCACTGGTGTATTTATGTATCTTGATAATAAAGGTTCCAGTGCTCGTTCCGCCAACCTAGAGTTTTTTATTCCCTGTGAAAACAAATAGCTTAAAATAATAAGCACAAAAGTTTCTGACAATGGAAATGAGAAAACAGTTTTCAGCGGAGCTGAACTAAAAATAGCAAATGCACCAAGCAAAAAACTTGATGCTATAATCTTATTTACCAGCTTAGTTGACCACCAGGTAATAACCAGTATAAGCGCTGCAGACACCAATGCCTGACGGACATTCATCTCTAAAGGACGTATTAAAATAATAATTGCCGGGACAATGAAACTTGCAAACATTTTGGCATACCAGTTTTTTTTCTTGCTATCGCCATTCAATACCGACATACAACCACCTCCCGACTAATTATGAAATACCTTAACAAGTTAAATTTTTAGTTATTTTGTATAAATATCATTACTTTAATTTCGCCCTGTTATTGATTTTATCATAATATATTTCATCCAATAAGTATAATTGTTCTTATGTATGGTTCCCATAGGTTTCGGCTATACATTACCACAAATAAAAATTAATATTTAACTATATTATTGTTTATTTTATATATATTAAAATTTAATTTAGTAAATTTATCTTGAATCTATATGAAATCAAGTTTATAATTATTATAACTTAACAATAATAACTATTTTAAAATATAACGTGTAAGAACCAACATATTGATAAAAACTTTACTATACAATATGCTATTAGACTATGGGAGGGGTTAATTTGAAACTAACGCAACTTGAGTATATTCTTACAGTAAGTGAATGTGGTAGTATAACTGCCGCTACAGAAAAACTTTTTGTTACACAGCCTACTCTCTCTCAGCAAATCATGAAGTTAGAAGAAGAATTGGGTGTTCAGCTTTTTGTTCGTCAAAGTAGAAATATGGTAACTACCTTGGCTGGTGAAGAATTCTTAGTTTATGCCAGGCGTATATTGAATGATTTGGATTGCCTGACAAATGCTATGACAGATTACTCTATGCATAACAAAGGGAAGATACGCATAGGTATGTTTAGCTCCTTTGGAGCCTCCTCTATATTAAATAGACTCTTTTTATTTTCGCGTGAAAACCCAATGATAGAAACTTTAATTACAGTGAATGAAGGTAAGACCCTTCTGAATATGCTGACAGCTCATCACCTTGACGCAGCATTCATCCCGTTTTACGGAAATCCCCCAGACATTCAGGGTATTTATATGACTAAAATGTATGATACAAACATGTTTGTGCTCCTGTCTCCCGATCATCCGTTAAGAGAAAAGTGCTGTATTGATTATACTGATATGAAAGATGAAAATATAATTATGCCATTAATTACTTCAAACCTTCATTCTATTTTGGTTGCTGGATTCTCTAACAGTAATGTGAATCCCAAAATTATTTGTGAGACATGTCATCCGGAAATAATGGTACAGATGGTAGTAGGCAAAATGGGTGTTGCATTTGGCTCGGAAGTGCTAGTCCAAGCAAATATATATAATGGAATTATGTATCGGCCTCTAAAAAGAGTAATAACTCAGACAATATATTTTGCAATGCCTATGGATGCCTGCGAAATTCCGGCGAATAGAAAATTCTTAAACTTTATAAGTGGTTGAAGGTTCTCAAATGATTGGATATACCTATTTGCACTATTTTCAATCAAACAAGAAAATCTCTAAACCCTTGTTTTTGAGGGTACTAAAAAAGTCCTGTGTTAATAAAAACACTATAAATGTTGAAAGTTCACAGCATTTATAGTGTTTTTTTATTATATATAGAAGTAACAAATTCAGGCGGTGATACTTATGTTAGATCAACACAAAAATTTATTCTTAGTCCCTATATAGATATTTACGATATAGTAGTTCGCCTTATGACGAATTTATTAAGTTGTTTTATGTACTTATATGAAAACAAAGGCATTAAGATTTTTCATCTTGATGCCTTTGGATTTTCTTATGCTAAATTGTGTTTTTTGGGTGTCATCATTATTATCACCTCCACATGAGTCGTTTTGCCAAGAAGAACATATATCCTCTAGCTCGTCCTGCCAAAAAGAACACATTTGGTTATTATCCTTTACTTCATTATCAATTTCATTCAAAAATTCTTCTTTATTATTCAACAGGTCATTTTGTACGCTCATTTCTAAAGCATCCTTTCTAACCTATTAAAAATATTTAATTATTAATTAATTTACTTTTCTACACGAATTTGAATATCTGTCCTTTGCATCACTAAGTACCTTGCATCCGTTACCTTTTAACACAAAGGTCAACTTATAAGGATCAATTATTCCTTGTTCATTAACTTCACCAACAATTACTTTTTCGACGATGCTTTCAAATACAACTCTATCAAACGTATCAAGTACATCGATATCTGAAATTTTTTTCTTAACTCTTTCATACGCTTTGCGATGTTCTTTTGTTCATCCATATTCATTATAAGAAATTCGTACTCTTCTTTGTACTTGTTGATTTTATCAGTAAAATCTCTGTATTTTTCATCATATGCATCTTTGGAAATTATATCATCAAGCAACCATACTATTTCGGTATTATTCCTCAATATCACCCTTAATTATTTAAACACCTATTTTTTATAATTTCTAAAACCATTGAAATACATACTGCCATTGTGGTATAAAATATTAATGATAATAATTTCGTTAGGTTAAACATCCATAATACCAGACCTAATATCGCTATACCTATTAGAATTCTTTTTCTCTGTTTATCTAAATAAATCCATTCCTCTTGATCTTTCACGCTATTTTTTATTGCTTCTGGAGTTAATAAAATAATTGATAATAAACATATCCAAGTAAAAATTAATGAATCGGACTTATAAGGTATATAAAACTTAGGAAGAATTAATATTGAGTTTATTACTATGAAAGAACACGTTAAACATGTAATAAAATGTTTTAAGTGAATTCCTCCTACGAAAGCTCTCATTGAAAAGAATATAGATATAACCATAAGAAATTCAAAAAATGATTTCATATATATGGTCACAATTGAACATATAGCCATACACAAAATCATCTCAAGACCGGTCTGCATACCATATTTATACACATCATAATCATCTTTACTAATAATATTTTGTGAAATAATATAGCATGTTAACTTATCTGCAAGTCTATCCACTAGAATTTCCTCAGCTTTTTCATATTTGGTTTTTTAGGCTGATGAAATATACAACAGCATTTAGTATTTGCCCCTATAACAGCAAATACCAATGCTATAGAAGCTAGGGTGTTTGGAGTCCTCAATTTTTGTGATATAAAGTCTTTAAAATTCTTCATAATAATAATCTACCTCCTTTTGATAAAAGATTTTATCATGAAAATATAAAAATATTTTATCTTGTAATTTTTTCGAGAATTCATGTAACTTTTACCTATATGAAGAAATTTTACAATTCAAATATCCTTTATCGCCTCCTAACAAGTAATATTCATTTTAGTCAATTACAAGTAATGATATCCTAATTTAGATATAATACTATTTTTAAAACAAATATTTTATCTTTATTCTCTATATTAATTTTTAAAAATCCATGGTATTTATTAACAGTCTTTTGTATTGTGTTTATACCAATACCATGATTCACAATGTCTTCTTTAATAGATAATATTTTGCCATGGTCATTTGTTTTAATAATTCCATCAAAAGAATTCTCAACTATTATTATCAAATTATTTTTATCCAATTTCATAAGAAGTTTAATATATGGCTTTTTACTATTTAATTTTATATTAGCCTCTATTGCATTATCCAAGGCATTGCCAAGAATTAAGCACAGATCGGTATTGTCAACATTCAATTTCATGGGTACATTCAACTTAACTTGAAACTCAATACCACTACGTCTTGCTATCCCATATTTATAATTTACAATAGCATCTACAACCGAATTGTTAGAGTTAGCTATGGTAAGCCTATCAAATGGTTCTCGTTCAATTAATTTTGACAAATATGTGTTTAATTCATCATATTCTTTAATTTCCAACAACCCTAGCAGATAAATTAGTTGATTTTTTAAATCATGACGAGCTTTACGAAATCTAAGCATTGTATTTTCTTTTTCATCAATATATCTGCTATACAGTTCAATTTCTTGCTTATATACTTCATTTTTATTCCTTAATTCCAAATCTTCGGATAATTTTAAATATATGTAAAATATTAAAAAATTTATAATTAACATAATAATTAGTGACACAAATGAACATAATATGTTCCGGCTCTCATAAGATTGACTACTCATCATAAATGAATTATAAACCACAAACATACTCCCCACAGGAATCAACATTAATAAAATTTCGTAATAATTAGGTAAATTCTGAATATTATAATTATCGAAAAAACGTTGTAACAACTTTACAACTAATAACAGCATTATCTTAGATAATAAAGAGCCCAATAATTCCCATGAAAGGTAATCCATTCCCAAACTAATAAATACATATCCTATGAGAAATTCCATAAGCATCCATATAGAATTGTAAATTGCAGTAAAAATAAATTTATGTATAACGCTACCATTGAAATTAAATGCTACCAAAAATACAAACAGAACACTTAGTAACATTCTATTAACTACTGTCAAATCAATATTTTTCGTAGTTGCAATTATCTGCCATGCAAAATAAATAATCCATATAGTCCAATTTATGCCGGTATTTTTATGCTTTTTTAAAAACATCCTAAAATATTCATATAATATCACAAGGGACAACCCAGACATTAACATGAGCATTATTAGACTTACAAAAAAATTTATGCTTTCTTCATTCAACTATTTCTCCCCCAATATAATCACAATAAAGTTCACTGACTTCTTTTCTTCTGTCTTCACTAATATATAAAACTTTACCATTTACTAACTCTATCTCATCATAAGACTTTCTACGGATATATCTTGTATTTACCAAGTATGACTGATGTATCCTCCAGAAATCCACCTTTTCATTTTTTAACCGTTCTTCAACATTATTTAGTTTATCATAAAACTTCTGTACCATTTTATCAAAAATATATATGTAGATAACTCGTTTCTTACTTTCAAAATACATGATCTCTTTCACCAATATTTTACAATAAAACTTTCCATATTTATATTCAAAGTAAAATGCACCTGAAATAATCTTTTCGTAAGCTTTTTTAAAATACTTATATAAAATATCAATATTTACAGGCTTCACAATAAATTGAAAAGGCTGGACCTCGTATGCCTCTATAGCATAACTTTTATAGTTTGTAACATAAATAAGTAACACAACTTCATCTATTTCCCTAATCTTTCTGGCTACTTCAATACCATCCATTCCTTTCATTTCTATATCCAGAAAGATTAAATCATAACATTTTTTCTCATTGCAGACATTATTAATCAACTCTGCCCCATTCCAAAGTACTTCTATATCGACAGTTATATTTTTCTGTTCCGCTATTTCATATAGTATACTTTCAAATTTTCCAGTAAATCTTATATCATCATCACAAACCACAATATTTAACATACATACATCATCCTTTTCGTATTCTAAGTTGTCTCATTTTTTCTACAATCATCCAAATAAGCTCCTTTTCTTCATCTTTCAGTGTTTTATAAACTTCAACAAAATCATAATACTCATCTAATGCTTTGTTAACAAGAATTTGCTGTTCCAGCCCCCGCTTCACCTCCGAAATTCCTAGTAAATAATCTGTTGTAACATTATAATATTTCGATATTTTTATCAAAATATCTATTGGTATTATTGTGATATCCTTTTCATATCTACTATAATTTTGTTGAGTTACTCCAATGATTTTACCTAATTCTACTTGAGTTAAGCGTCTACTTTTTCGTAACTCCTTTGCTTTATTTTGCATTTTGAACACTCCTTACTATCCTTTACGATAATAATACCTATAATTCAACATATATTCCCCATATAATATCATTATTATAAGTATTTATATATTTAAAATTTAGGTAAAATGGAATCAAAATGCTGCATTTGAAAATTATTTGTTAATTATTAACTTCACCATACTATTGCATCAAATACAAAAGGTCAAAGATCTAGACTTATTAAAAATAGCACAAAAACTCAGCATAAAAAAAGGGGTTACTCTTTTTATGCTGAGTCTTATAAGTTAAATAAAGGAGCACTGCTCTTAATTAATTATAGGCTACCAGTCTACTCTACCATTACCAATTCTATCAGCGAATTAATAATTTAAGAATATTTTCTTTTACTTTACTATACGGTTGATACCTTAAAGGGTTTTCAAAACTTGTACAATTTCTCATAATACTTCTATAATGACTGAAAGTATTAAATGTGTATTTCCCATGATATCCTCCCATTCCACTATCACCTACCCCTCCAAATGGCATATGTCCTGTTGCCATATGTAATACCGTGTCATTATGGCATCCACCACCAAAATTGCAAGAACTTAAAACCTTATTAAATCTACTACTTTTTTGAGTAAAGTAATACATTGCTAATGGTTTTCCATTTCGATTCACATATTCAATAGCATTTTCTAACGTCTTATATGTTATTACTGGGAGTATTGGTCCAAAAATTTCCTCCTGCATAACTTTGCTTTCACAATCTACATCTATCAATATAGTTGGTTCTATATATAATTTTTTATTATCGCTTTCGCCACCATAATAAATATTTTCATCTTCCATAAGATTTAATAATCGATTAAAATGCTTGAGATTAACAATATGACTATAATCATTATAGTTTAGTATATCCTCTTTAATATTTTTTACTAAATAAAATAATAATGAATCTTTTACTGATTCATGTACTAAAATATAATCTGGAGCTATACATGTTTGGCCTGCATTTACAAATTTTCCGAAAATGATTCTTTTAGCTGCCTTTTTTAAATTTGCAGTTTCATCCACTATACAGGGACTTTTTCCTCCCAGTTCCAGTGTGACAGGAGTCAAATAATGAGCAGCTTTTTCTAAAACTTGTTTTCCAACCTTACTACTTCCAGTAAAAAAAATATAGTCAAACCGAATATCTAATAACTCTTTGTTTTGTTCTCTGCCCCCTGTAATAACATCCACATGCCCTCGCTCAAATGTTTCTTCAATAATAGATTTAATTATTTCTGATGTCAAAGAACTATAAGCACTAGGTTTTACTATAACACAGTTTCCCGCTGCAACTGCGCCTAATAACGGTCCCATGGTTAACATAAAAGGATAATTCCATGGTGACATAATTAATACATTTCCATATGGATGTGAACTTCTGTAACAAATTGCCGGAAACTGCATTTTAGATGGTAACAGAAAATGTTTTCTGTTCCAATGTCGCAT
>JAATEU010000010.1 GCA_015655565.1 Clostridiales bacterium | reverse complement strand
CCTGGACATCATATAAAACAGTTTATCGTCATCTATTCTGCCGCTATTGGCAGCATGTTTTCCTTCCACGCTTTCTTCTTTGCATAGAATTAACGGTGCCGAAACATTTTTAATATTCGGACTGAACAGTAAAATATATTCACCCTCCTGACCTGCCGCACCTTTTTTAAAATCAATGGTACCGCGGAATACCTTGCTGCTTTCATCCAATAATGCCCCATTAACAGCCATATCACTTTGAGACTGCCTGCCTATATGGTTTACCACATAATTTATGTCAATGGAACGATTTTTGTCACCAAAGAAAATGGTATTAATATCGATTCTGCTTTTGTTTCCTTTTAAATCAGTGCATAACCCGTTTATGGCTTTATATCCGCCCAGTTCACCCTGTGCTACATTAATTTTACCGTTTTCTTCTGCAAAAGCCCCAATATTATTCAGATGAAGGGCATTTTCGCTGAGTAATTGGATTTGAACCAGGTTAATAACGGCATCTTTACCTGCCTGCAGGAAAGTTAAGCCGCCGTGGAATACCGCACATCCCTCCTCAGACCGGTAACTCATGACAACGGTTACCTCACTGTTTTCTTCCGCAATGATATGATTAAGGTCCACAACCGTAGGATTTTCCTTATCCAGCTTATACTCTAAATATATCGGGTCTTTTATCCGGATACCGGAGGGTACGCGTATTGAGATGCCGCTGTTTTTATTGTTTTGAATAAAATTAACGGCATCAGCCCCCATACCGGTATTTATGAACGGAACAAAATCCGCTTTTTGGGCATCTCTTTTTATCGAAATATCATCGCATTGGGATTTACCGGATAAAAAGGGCTCTTTCCCATATGGTTTTATATCAGGTATGCTATCCTGTATGGTTATATCATTTACGCCCAGCCCGCTCCCGCTCCAGGTTCTGACCGGAAGTTTATTTACTTCATTTAATTCTAAGTTCATGGAACAACCTCCTTTTTATCCGATACTTCCTTCCATCTCAAGTTGTATTAAACGATTCATTTCAACTGCATATTCCAAAGGCAGTTCCTTTGCAATGGGTTCTGCAAAGCCGCTGACCACTAAAGCTTTCGCATCTATTTCATTCATGCCGCGGCTCATAAGGTAAAAAATAGTATCATCGCTGATTCTTCCGATTTTAGCCTCATGACCGATATCAACTTCATCATTGCGTATATCCATAACCGGTATGGTATCGGAACGTGAATAATCATCCAGCATAAGGGATTCACAGGATACGGCGGATTTACTATGGCTTGCGGCCCTGTCTATTTTTATGGAACTGCGAAAGGTACAAACTCCTCCGCCTTTGGATATGGATTTTGCATCTATATGGGAGGAGGTATGGGGTGCTGCGTGAACTACCTTAACTCCGGTGTCCAGATTCTGACCCTTCCCGGCAAAAGTAATACCGGTATATTCCATTCTGGAATATTCCCCCTTTAATATACTCATGGGGTAAAGACAGGAAACATGGGAGCCAAAGGAACCGGATACCCATTCTATGGTTCCGCCCTTTTCCACTACCGCTCTCTTGGTATTGAGATTATACATATTCTTTGACCAGTTCTCTATGGTAGAATACCTCAGCCTTGCATCTTCCGCTACAAATAATTCCACGCAGCCTGCATGAAGATTAGCCACATTATACATCGGCGCGGAGCAGCCTTCAATAAAATGCAGGCTGGCACCCTTATCTACAATAATCAGGGTATGTTCAAACTGGCCTGCTCCGGGAGCATTCAGCCTGAAATAGGATTGCAGCGGTATTTCCACGGAAATACCGGGAGGAACGTAAACAAAGGAACCGCCTGACCATACCGCCCCATGCAGGGCTGTAAATTTATGATTCTGCGGTGTAAGCAGTTTCATAAAACGCTCCTTAACCATATCTTCCTGCTCCCGGAGCGCACTCTCCATATCCGTATAAATTACGCCCAGACTTTTCACTTCTTCCCGTACATTATGATAAACCACCTCGGAATCATATTGGGCTCCCACTCCGGCTAAGGAAGTCCTTTCAGCCTGAGGAATACCAAGCCGTTCAAAGGTATTTTTAATATCTTCGGGTACTTCCTCCCAGGTTACCTGTAGCTGGGTATTGGGACGTATATAAGTTACAATATCATTCATATTTAAACCTTTTAAGTCCGGCCCCCACTTGGGAAGTTCCATACTGTTATATATTTTCAAAGAATTCTGCCTGAATTCCCTCATCCATTTCGGATCATTTTTTTCAAGGGATATTTCATTTACAATCCCTGAAGTAAGTCCTCTGCCTGTAGAAAAGGAAGTATTCACCTGATCTTTGATATCATAAATACTCCGGTCGATATCCTCTACATACGTTTTATTTTTTTCAGAACGTTCCACGTATCTGTCCCCCTTTCTAAACTAATTCAGGAACGGCAAATTCCTGGAAACCGGAAGTATTTACCCTGTCAATCAAGGAAGCATCACCGGTTTTAACTATTCTGCCGTTTATTAATATATGCACCCGGTCCGCCGGAAAATATTCCAGTACTTTTGTATTATGTGTTATAATGATCAGGGAATTGGTTTTATTTTTAAAGGCCTCAACTCCCTTTGATACAACTTTTACGGCATCTACATCAAGACCGGAATCCGTTTCATCCAGGATTGCCAGTTTTGGTTCCAGCATAAGCATCTGAAGAATTTCCGACTTTTTCTTTTCCCCTCCGGAAAATCCCACATTTAAGTATCTGGCGGCATAATCCTTATCCATGTCAAGAGCTTCCATGGTTTTGCGAAGCTCCTTTTTATAAGCCAATACCCGTATCGGTTTGCCGGTAACTGCTGTTTTTGATGTCCTCATAAAATTCTCAAGGGTCACTCCGGCCAATTCTTCCGGATTCTGAAAGGACAGGAAGATTCCTTTTTTTGCCCTCACATCCGTTTTTTCCTGTGTAATATCCTCTCCCTCAAATAAAATACTTCCCTCTTTTATCAAATATGCGGGATGTCCCATAACGGCATAACCTAAAGTTGACTTTCCTGCGCCGTTAGGACCCATAATAACATGAACCTCTCCCTCATTAACGGTTAAATTTAAGTTATTTAAAATGGTTTTATTCTCTACACAAACCTGCAGATTCTTAATATCTAATATATTGTTTGACATTATTTTCACCTCTTGCCCTTTCTGCAATTATAACCAAATTAATCCCTACTAATTTAATCCCCATCAAATTAATTCCCATTATAATACTCGGATATAAATATTGCAAGAGTTATTCAAAAATTTATGAATATTGGACCGATTCAGTGAACAGCAGCCAATCCGGTGAAAGTTCCATTGTTTCTTTGCGTTCCGATTCCGGTTTTGATTTTCACGGGTTATGGGTGTTTGTCCGTTTGCTTTTCGCAATAAAAATTAACTTTCCCCCCGTAAACTCTCAAAAGTTCTATAGAGATTGATAATGCCAAAACCCCATTCCGTATTGGGATATACAAGATTTTCACTTCTTATCATCCCCCGCATTAGGAATTTTTTTACTTCCAGACTATTCATAGAAACAAAATTTCCTCTTATACTTCCCCATTCAAGAATCAGTGCTGATACACCGGCGGCTTCCGCCGCTGCAACACTGGTTCCTGAATTTAACTCAAACCTGTTAACAGGCAGCGGGCCATATACTTCCACACCCGGAGCCGCCATTTCAGGTTTCACTACATTATCCCGCCTGAATCCTCTGCCTGCACTCCGGTAAATACTTTGATTTCTATGGTTATACGCAGTTACCGTTATAGGAAGCAAAGCATTTCCCGGCGTTGTAACGGTTGTATCCGGATTGGGCCGGACAAAAACAGTGTTCTCCGTTATAAAGCCCCTCATTGGCAGCCAAATATGAAAACCCGACGTGATGTCGCTGCCTCCATATACCCGAAACCTCCATATTCCCGGTGCAGGCTCTAAAAAACGAACTAATATCAACTGATCTCCTGTTTGGGCTTCTACGATTAAATAATCAATTAAAACAGTTGTTTTTTCAAATAAAAACCGAATTTCCCTGAATTCCCCTAACCTGGCAGGAATCCTGGGTATGTATTCACCGGTTGGTGATAACAGATCAACTGAATACGTACCGGGTACCTGGCCCCATATTTCCATGTTAAATCCATTTTCATTTTCACCAACCCTTAATTCAACCGTATCATAACCAACATTTCTGTCAACAACTCCATAATAATGATGCCCCGTATTACCTTCATTCCCTGCTGCGACTACGATGGCAATTCCATATCGTTCAGCCAGATACGACATTTCAAGGCTTAACGGCGTACGGCCAT
>JAATEU010000125.1 GCA_015655565.1 Clostridiales bacterium | reverse complement strand
TGTTCTAATCTGTTTATATGGTTTTTCTCCAATGCATAGCGTATCACGTCTCCTTTTTTAGCACGTTTACCGTCCATGCTTGCACCGCAGATGTCTGTAAAATACTGTTCCAGATGAAAATGCTTCATTATCTGCTCTGCAAATTTCTCCGGCTTGGAAGTGGCTACAATCAGCTTTTTCCCGGCTTGGGTTAAGCTTTCAAATAATTCTTTTATCCCATCATACTCAATGTTTTGAAATATACCCGTGTCTACAAAATATTCCCGGTATTTTAAGACTGCCCGCTCGGCTTCTTCCTCATTAAATCCCCAAAATTCCTGAAACCCGTCCTTAAGAGGCGGCCCGATATGTCTACATAAGGAATCCAAATCCTCTACTTCTATCCCCATGTACCGCAAGGCATATTGAATGGATTTTGTAATACCTTCCTTCGGATCTGTTATGGTACCGTCTAAATCAAATAGAATATATTTTTTCAATCTTTTATTTCCTTTCCATTTTTGAACATACCTCTTTTGAACATGCTTCTGTGTTTTACTACAGCAACATAATGATTCAGCCGTACCGGCCAAAAGTTACTTTTGATGCGCCGAAACAAGTGAAATGCACTTGTTTCGGCGCCACCGGACCACCCATTTTCATGAAAAACGTATGAAAACAGCTTGCAGGAAACAGCAACTGAACAGCTGCCATTAATCATATAAACTGCTGTAGTCGTTCAGCCTTTTCTTAAGAAGTGTAAATATATCTTCTAAGGACATATCTTTTGCTTTATCTACCCGAATGGTAAAGGGAGGATATTTATTATCCAGATTGGTTCTGGCAATCCGCTGTTTTGCAGGAGATAATTTATCCAGGAAAGCCTCCTCATCCTTTGGAACAACTCCAATTAACTTATGCCCCATAATAGTAACGATACAAAAACGTTCTATATCCTGAAATGAAATATATCCCACAGAACCGCTTAAAGAACTGTCAATGATCCCGTCAAAAGTAATCGTCAATAAGGGTTTCCTTTGCAGGGCACGTCCTAAAAATATCAAAAAATCTATACTAAAAAAAACCGTGGAAATAAAACCGGTTATCCATAATAATATTTTTTTCTCCTTCATACCAAGTGTCCATACCACTATTGATACCAGCAGTAACAATAAGCCTATGAACATTAACTTTACCGATTTCGATTGTTTCTCTTCGATTACAATCTTTTCCACCAGTAAAACCTCCCTAAAATCACATAAATCCTGCATTTTTAAACCTATCTCTATTATTTTATATGTTAATAAGAAAAAAAGCAAGCTAACCCGGCATATTTTTCAGTGCAAACGCAGGGAGAAAAATTTTGTAAAAGTTCCGGGCAGCTTCCAGATGCGCCGGAAAAATTACATCCTGATTTTTAATTGACGTTATTATTTCCTTTTAGTATACTAATGGAAAGGCATTGATACAGACGGAATTAAGCTTACAATTCCTGCTCCGGTAATGGATCCTAAAACGAAAGGATATAATTATAGCTGCCATGGGAGTTAATATGAATACTTTATATATTTCAGACCTGGACGGTACATTATTAAATGAAAAGGCTGAGTTATCCTAATATACGGTTCAGACCTTAAATGAATTAATCAGCCGGGGTATGAACTTTACAATAGCAACAGCCAGAAGTGCCGCTACGATAGAAACCATATTGCGGGATATATCGTTTCCTATGCCGGTAATCCTGATGAATGGGGTATTAATCTATGATATCCCTTCAAAGCACTATATAAATATTGAATACCTGCCGGCCCAAAGCCTCCCTTTTATCCATAAGGTTCTGAAAGACTGCCAATTGACCGGTTTTATGTATGAAATAAAGGACCACGTCCAGTCAACTTACTATGAACGGTTGGAAACCAAGGCCTTAAGGGATTTTTACGAAGAACGGGTAAATAAATATCAGAAACCCTTTAGACAGGTATCGGATTTCTCAGCTGCAGATACCGGACATATTATTTATTTTGCCCTCCTGGATTCCAAAGAACGTCTTGATACAGCCTGCCAAATACTGAAAACCAATTCTGATATCGCTGTTGCATACTATAAAGACATCTATTCCGGGGACGGGCTTTGGTACCTGGAGATATCCAGCACCAATGCCACTAAATATAATGCCGTACAATATCTTAGAAATAAATATCATTATGATACGATCATAGGGTTCGGAGATAATTTAAATGATTTGCCATTATTCCGGGCATGTGATGTAACCTGTGCCGTCAATAATGCAAAAGAGGAATTAAAGGAAACCGCCACTTATATTATAGAAAGCAATGTAAAGAACGGTGTTGTCAATTGGATAAGGAGGAATATCATATGACAAATACATTTTTTTATGAAACAATTATCGGAAAAATCGGAATTACCGAAAACGGAACAGGAATTACCCGTCTTTCTTTTTCTGAAGAAGGCATTCCCTCCAATACACAGCTGAAAGAAACACCTCTTCTGGCAGAAGCAGCAAAGCAGCTTAAGGACTATTTATCCGGAAAACGCACTGCCTTTGACTTACCCCTTGCTCCTTCCGGCACCAAATTCCAGGAAAAAGTATGGAAAATACTGCTGACGATACCATATGGTGCCACCTGGAGCTATAAACAGGTTGCAGAAGCAGCCGGCAACCCGAAAGCCTGCCGTGCAGTTGGTATGGCAAATAACAAAAATCCCATTGCGGTTTTTATTCCCTGCCACCGCGTAATTGGAGCAAACGGTAAACTGGTGGGATACGGCGGTGGTTTAAATCTGAAGGAACAATTATTAGCTTTAGAAAAAACAGCCTCAGGGTCGCGTTTTTTACTTTATAGGACATAATTTCCTATATAGTAAAAAAACATTGCTAAATTCTTCAAAAGAAGTTAAACTGTAATCCGGGTCTAAATAGCAGTGCCTGCACCGGACTGATGCCTTATGCAATCGTTTAACTTTGCCGGGATGAACTTCAATGGGAGATGACATGGAGAAATTAGCAAAACAATTAACAGTAAGATATGCTTTTTTACAAAGTACATATTGGATCAGTCAATGCTCTATCTATAGCTTTGCCGCAGTTTTTCTGCATTCCAAGAATTTTGACAATACACAGATTGGAATAGTACTTGCATTAGCCGCCATAT
>JAATEU010000268.1 GCA_015655565.1 Clostridiales bacterium | reverse complement strand
TAATATTTCAGAAAAATTCTGTCCCATATAGCGGTTAAGCAGCTTACTTAAATGCCACTGGCTGATATAGGTTTTTTCAGCCACTTCGGAAAGCGTAAGCTTATGGGCATAATTTTTTTCAATATATCTGACTGCATTATTAACTATAAAACAAGCTGCAGCATTGCCGGGTTTATTTTCTTCCTGAAAGTCATTTACAGTATGCTCCGGCAAAAAATTTTTAGCCGTCAGGTTATCTACCATGGCTTTAATTGCTTCCTTTATTTCCTCCATACTGGAAGGCTTAAGCAAATACCTGGTAACACCAAGCCTGATTGCTTCTTGGGCAAAATCAAAATCCCGGTAACCTGTTAATATACTGATTTCGATATGCGGAAATTCCGATTTCAGTCCTGCAACCATACTTAAACCATCCAGACCCGGCATGGCAATATCAGAAAACAGGATATGCGGCTGCTGTGTCCGTATTATTTCAGCACCTTCAATTCCGTCATTTGCCGTAGCCACAATCCGGCATCCGAATTTATCCCAAGGCACCAAACGGGTAATTCCTTCCACTATTACAGGTTCATCGTCTATAATAACCACTTTATACATATACATCCCCCCAATTTTTAAGCAGTTCCCTCACATTGATTCTACCCTTTGATTGCTCCGGCTGTCAATCCTTTCATAATATTCTTTTGTAATAATACACAAACAATTAAACAGAGGGTTAAATTGTACCCCCTCTGCCTTATGAGTACCACTAAATATTATTTATTTGGCATTAATTGTTAATATTTCATTTAATAAGTCCTCCGGAGTTTTATCTCCTGTAGATACACCAACAATACCTGCAATCAGCGTATTATAAGCTTCCTGGGAAATTCTTGAATCCGTTGGGGCCAAGATGCTGACTGCTGCACTGCTGTATTCAAACCCCGATATGCCAAGCGGAGTCATGTTATCTATCGGCTCTACCGCACAGGCCGCCTGGCCGTTACCACCCCAATAGGCAGTTACAGCTTCTTTATTCGTGTGGGCCATTACAAATTTAACTGCCGCATCCCTCTTATCCGGATCCTCCCAGGCTTTTTTCGTAATATAGAAACCGGAGGAAATACCACCGACCATAGCACCGGCCGGAGCTTTACTGCCAGGTATTGCAGGGAACGCCACTACGACAGTATTATCCTGATCCGGAATACCGACTGCATACCAGGAACCTTCCAACTGCATTGCTGCCTGTTTATTTATAAATAACTCTCCTGCCAAATCATTATCAATGGTATCGGTATCTTCCGGAAAAGCTCCCATATCCCTTAAAATTTTAAACATATCCAAACCTTTGCACCAATCCTCCGGGGCTTCTGCGGGAACCGCAGCATATGCATCGGGACCTGCTGCCGAAATCATTAAGAATTCAACCCAGTAGTGAGGTACATTATTAAGGGAAACTGCAACGGGAACTATACCATTGGCTTTAAAGACTTCGATTGCGTTCACCATTTTATCCCAATCCGTTGGAAGTTCAAGACCATATCGGTCAAATAAATTCTTATTGCAGAATAGGCCTTCCCAATAACCGGTAGTAGGTACAGCCCTTTGGATACCGTCAGGATTTGCTGCCGCTTTTAAGGCGCTGTCCAAGGTATCACCTGCATACTCCGGATATTCCGCTTTTATTTCATCTATGGCAACAAATTTACCGGCTGCTAAAACATCACTGGCGTTCGCATCGGTAAAGTATTGGATAACATCCGGTTCGTTACCGACTGCAAAATCGGCTGCTATTTTGGTTTTCCAATCCTGGTCGGAAGACTGGGAATCGTCTTCCAACGTTATGTAAGGATAATCTGTCATAAATTGCTCATTGATTGCCTGATAATTATTGGCACTGGCATCCGTACCGCCAAACATGGATACCGTAATCAGGACTACGGGATTTTCTGCTTCTTCTGCCTCTGCAGTATCTTCCGCAGTACTTTTATTTGTTTTCTGTGACGTTTCCCGGCCATCCTTACCTGTTCCGCATGCAGTCATAAGCATAGCCGTTAATATAACTGCCAGGAAAAAGGATAAGCATTTTCTTCCTTTTTTCATTCATTATTCCTCCCCAAAATAATATTTTCCTTAACTCCAAAAGAGTATCAAAACGGATAACTCTCAATTGGTATAATTGTATTATACTAATATTTATTACAAAATGCATCTGCTCATTTTGAAATTATTTGTCCAATCATACTATATTTAACATTGATTTAGTCTAAGCGCTATATAGGAATGCCTTACTTCCGGCTCCCCTGGCAGGTATGCAGGATTAAGACATTAAGAATTCCCTATTTGGGATCTCGTATATTCTTTAATAATTT
>JAATEU010000374.1 GCA_015655565.1 Clostridiales bacterium | reverse complement strand
CTTGCAGACCCATAAAAGAATCTGCCTCTATTTGAAGATTACATATGATTGATGATGTGCAAATATTGGTAAATAATCATAATTTTTATTATGGTTTGTTAAATTTACCCTTTTCAGCCATTTTGATTTCACACTTCACCCGTTGCATACCGCAGGCTCTTTCAACCTTTCAGACATGATGCCGCCCTGCGGCATCTTAAATAATAAAGGAGGAAGCTTGGAATGAGCACCCTCCGTGCTCATACAACCCGCCAATTAAGCACTGTTCGGTTCTTAAGCAACTTGAGCTTGATGACATCATTATAAAGGATTCTTTTTATTCTGTATATTCATAATCCTGCCCGTTATATGGATAATTTAACAGGTTTTACTTATGTTTCATTCTTTCCTTCTATACCATATGGATTATTTTAATATTATTATAGAAAATTTTGTACAGTCTTCATTTACGATCTACTATTTTTTACAAAATTTCGTTATAATAGGTATAAACTAAATTGTTTCGAAAAAGGAGCAGAACCTATGAGGAAAAAAATCCATCTGAAAGAGTTTTTACGCAATATGGATATAAAATACCGTTTAATCATTACATTTCTTCTAGTATCTATTATTCCGCTTCTTTTTATCAGTATCTATTCCTTCCGTTTAAATTCTGAAGCCATTAAAAATAAAATAGCAACTTCTACTGCCCAGCTTTTAGCATTGGTTAATACAAATATGGTAACCGAGATTGAAAAATATCAATATCTCTGCGGGTCCATCTGTGTCAATTCGCAGATCCAGGATGCACTTTTAAGAGAAAACCTGACCAGCGGTGAAAAAAATAAAATAATACTTAATATTCAAAATATAGTAAAATCCCAAATCATTTATCCGGCTCAGGCAAAAAATATTACTATTCTTGATAAATATGGCAATATTTTTTATGATCTGGGTTATGATGGTTTCTATAAGGATGATAAAAAAACAATATTAAAAAGTATTAAAACGAATGCACCAAATGACAGCTGGACCTATGTAAAAACTTACCGGTCACGGAATATTCTTGTTCTGGCCCGAAGAATATTTAAACAATATAATACTTCTGAGGTTCTTGGATATTCCCTGATTTCCATTGACGAAAAGCTTTTTTCCAAAACCGTCCTTTCTCCGGTTAATTTAAACGAGGGCTCTAACATCCTTTTTATGGATGCAGGCGGTATTGTATTGTCCTCCTGGGACAGGGAAGTTCCTCTTGGAAAAGCCTTTTTTGAACCTTTGCTGCTTGATAAGGTAAAGGAACAGGACAGAAAAACCGGATCTTTCGAATTAAAACTAAATGGCAGCAATCAGCTTGTTACTTATTTTTATAATAAAAATATAGACAAATATTTTATTTCCTTCATACCATTTTCCTATCTTAATTCGGAATCAAATGAAATTACAAAAGATTTAAATGTGACGGCTGCTGTTCTTATTTTCATCTGCCTTATTATCATCTTCTTTATCTATTTCAGTATTTCCACTCCTATAAAAAGAATGGTAGCAACCTGCCAGAAGATTTCCATGGGGAATATGAAGGAACGGATTACGGATAACAGTCACGATGAACTTGCATACCTCTCAAATAATATTAATAATATGGTAGAAAGAATTCAGAAGCTTTTAGAACACCAGCAGGGTCAGGAAAAAAAGAAAAGGGAATTAGAACTTCAAATGCTGCAATACCAGATAAATCCCCATTTTCTGTTTAATACCTTAAATACCTTGCGTCTTGTAGCCTCCATGAACCAGGATATGGTGGTAAGCAACGGTATCCAGTCCTTAAGTGAACTCCTTAAAAATACTTTAATCAACAAAAATGAATTTATTCCGATTGAAGAAGAAATCGCAAACCTGAAACATTATTTTTCCATTCAAAACATCCGGTATGCAGAAAATTTTCAGGTAAACTATGAAATTGATGAAGAGCTGGTATCCTGCCTTACGCCAAAGCTGATATTACAGCCCCTGGCTGAAAATGCAGTAATGCATGGCAATTACAATGATGGGACCGTTTTAGAAATATGGGTCCGCTGCTACAGTACAGAAGGCGGAATTACCCTGGAGCTTGCCGATAATGGGAAGGGGTTCGATTCTTCCATAGAACAAAAACCAAAAGGCCTTGGAGGTATCGGAAATCAAAATGTAAATGACCGCATACGGCTGTATTTCGGGGAAGCTTACGGTCTGCATATAAAGAGCCGGCCCGGTCTTGGAACCGTTTGTAAATTGGTAATCCCCAGGACATGTTAACCCCATATGCCCGCTTTTGCAGACTTTCAAATTAATATACTTTAATACCGCTTCTGCGTCTTGGTTTTCAGAAAGGAATCTGTTATGTACAAAGTGCTTATTGTTGATGATGAACCAATTGTAAAAATTGCCCTTCGTTCCATCCTGTCCTGGGAAGATCACGGCTTTTCCATATGCGGTACCGCCTCAGACGGTTTGGAAGCCCTGGCACTCATTGATAAATATCATCCGGAGCTTATTATTACGGATTTAAAAATGCCGAATATGGATGGTCTTGTGCTTATCCGTAAACTAAACGAACAAAACTATTCCGGTGAAATTCTGGTTATCAGTAATTATGAAGATTTCGATTATGTACGGTCGGCTCTTGTTATGGGTGCAACCGATTATATATTAAAAATCAGCATTCAGGAGGATGACTTATTGCAGCATTTAAAGAAAATTTCGGATAAACTGGATTCCTCCCGGTCCAGGAAGAATATAACCCTGGAATATACCCAGGTATTGAAGGAACAGCAACACATCCGGATGCAGCAGGCACTAAAAGAATACCTTGAAAGTCCGGATTACAGCCTGTCCCAGTTATCTGAAATTAACCCGGTTATCAGTGAAAAACAGAATAAAACATTTACCCTTTGCTATTTCAATTTTGACCGGTATATACAGGAACATGCCGGGTCTGTTTCCAAAGAATTAATCCGGAATACCCTTTTAGAATCTTTTAAGGGAATTTCGGATTGTGAGATACTGTTTCTGAACCGGAATAATATCATGGTATTCATACCAACGGATTCCCTTAAGGGACAAAATATACAGCTTACAGCCTTTATACGCAGGCTTCCTTCCCTGTTTCAATTGTATCTTTCTGTCTCGCCTGTCATTATCTATCAGGAACAGATTAAAGGGTTTGAAAAATTAAAAGAATGGTACCAGATTTTCCAGAATATCCTGGAACTGAATTTTTACGAAGAATTATCGGTCATCCACGCAAAAGAATATCTCCCGATTCATTATATGAAATTCATATATTATAAGGATTTGGCACAAACCGTACAAAAAAATGACGCTCCCCGTCTGGAAAAAAGCCTGGCATTGATCCAGTCAGTTCTAAATCAATGCCGGGTTCTTCATATCCGCCCTGAAATTATTAAAACTTTTTTTGAAAAAATGATTGAATTACTGGAGTATCTGAATCATGACCTTTCCCTGCAAACCCATGAATTCCTGATGGAAACAAAGGAAAATATCCGCAGCTGCTCCAGATCCGAAGAACTGCTGCTTCTTGTCACCCTGTCCATACAGGCAATTTTCCAGCCGGTTATTACCACAGAAAAGGAGCAGGCAAAATACAAACAAGAAATCCTGCAGGCTATTGAATATATTAACCGGAACTATCACCGCAAAATCAGTCTGGCCGCCATTGCTAAAAATGTGAATCTA
Organism: Clostridiales bacterium; assembly: GCA_015655565.1. Classification (GTDB taxonomy): domain Bacteria; phylum Bacillota; class Clostridia; order Lachnospirales; family Lachnospiraceae; genus Anaerocolumna. The sequence goes on along the minus strand of JAATEU010000374.1, from coordinate 74 downwards.
AGCTCCGGATATCTGTGCCGGCTGTTTAAAGCGGAAGTCGGCATCAGCCTGACCGGCTATATTAACAATCTCCG
>JAATEU010000443.1 GCA_015655565.1 Clostridiales bacterium | reverse complement strand
TATTGAAAATTGCTGGTTAAATAAATAAGACGAGAGTAAAGCTGACAATATTATAAGAGAGGACGTCTTAAAAAGCGTCCTCTAAATTTTGGAATTGGAGATTTTTATGGAAAATAAATTGTTTATAATGATAATGAAACGAATCATCCAATCAATTATTGTTATATTTATGGTAACATTGATTGTATTTCTATTAATGCAGTTAGTGCCAGGTGATCCAATCATAAATTATCTTGGTGCGAATGCTACGGAAGAGCAGATAACGCATTATACCAATATTTTTGGTTATGACAAGCCGGTACTGATACAGTATGCAAAGTGGATTCAAGGTTTATTCCATGGTGAAATGGGGCGTTCTGTAGTTCTTCAGAAAGAAATTTCAGAAGTTATTTTTCAGAGGTTAGGTGTTACCATGTCCATTGTATTTCCGGCTTTTATTCTGGCTGTAGTTCTTGCCATCGTTCTTGGAATTGTTGCAGCATTGAACAGGGGAAAAGCAATTGATTCGTTTATTTCATTCTTTGCAAATATTGGTATGTCTATGCCTATGTTCTGGTTTGGCATGATTTTGATCTTAATCTTTGGGTTAAAACTAGGCGTTCTTCCTACTTCGGGATATACGGCGCCTAAAAATGGAATCGGAGCATGGCTTATACATTTGATTTTACCGATGATTGTATTGGCAATGGGGCCTCTGGCTCAGTTTACCAGACAGACTCGTTCTTCTATGCTGGAGGTTATCCGGCAGGACTATGTAACAACAGCGAAGGCAAAAGGACTCAAACAGAAAACAATCATTTTCAAACATCAGCTTCGCAATGCTTTAATTCCTATCATTACAATTATGGGTGTGCAGCTTGGCGGTATGATTGGCGGTACAGTACTGGTAGAGAGTATCTTTGTTGTTCCGGGGCTCGGTAACTTAATGATTACATCTATTCAGGGCAAAGACTTTATGGTCGTGGAGAACGGTGTGTTAATTATTGCTGTTGCTGTTGCTGTCTGTAACCTTTTCGTGGATATACTTTATGGGATAATTGATCCGCGAATCCGAAATGATTAACTAATAGGAGTTGAAACAATGCAGGAAAAGGAAAAAAGTATGAATTTTGAGAAAACTGGAAAAATAAAAAATTCCAGAATCGTCCGTGTGCTTCTTGCCAGGAAATCAGTTGTCGTAGGTCTGATTATACTTGCTGTTATGATCGTTGCAGCTATTTTCGCACCAATTGCGGCACCTTTTAATCCATATAAACAAGATTTGGTAAATATGTTGCAGGGAATGTCATTAAAGCACATATTCGGGACCGACTCCATGGGGCGTGATGTTTTATCCAGAATTATTTACGGAGGGCGTGTGTCATTCAGCGTTGGATTAGTTTCCGTAATGATTGCCGGAAGTGTTGGTATGATTCTGGGTCTGATTGCCGGCATGGCAGGAGGAATTATTGATGCCGTTATTATGAGAATCATGGATGCCATGATGTCTATTCCAATGATTATTATGGCACTTTTCCTTGGAAGTATCTTTGGAAAAGGACTTGGAAATATTTGCTTTGCAATCGGAATTAGTATGATTCCAAGCTATGCACGTGTGACAAGAGGACAGGTACTTACGGTAAGAGAGATGGATTATGTTACAGCCGGTACTCTCTGTGGTGCTTCCAAAGTAAAAAATACCATTAGTCATATCTTCCCTAATTGTGTATCTTCCAATATCGTTCTTATGACCATGAATCTTGGAAATGCAATTTTGAATGAAGCGGCATTAAGTTTTCTGGGAATGGGGATCAATCCGCCAACCGCAAGTTGGGGCAGCATGGTAAATGATGGATATAAGTTTATGGCTTCTAATCCGGTTATCGCAATAGCACCCGGTGTGTTTATTATGGTAGTCGTTCTCTGCTTCAATATGGTTGGTGATGCATTACGTGATGCGCTGGATCCAAAGTTGAGAGGAACGCTTGGCAAGAGAAAGAAGAAAATGATGATGATGAAAAATAGTTAGGAAGAAAGGACATGAGTTATGGTAGATAAACTTCTTGAGATAAAAAATCTCAATATTGAATATAACACAGAAATAGCAACGGTTTATGCTGTGAATGGAATGAGTTTATCATTAAATTACGGAGAAACCCTAGGACTTGTTGGCGAGACCGGAGCAGGTAAGACAACGATGGCCTTAAGCATAATGAGACTTCTTCCGGAAGGAATTGGAGAAGTAACTTCTGGAAGCATTCTGTTAGATGGATATGATATGCAAAGTATCTCGGAAGAAGATGTAAGAAAACTTCGTGGTAGGACCGTTTCTATGATTTTTCAAGATCCAATGTCCAGTCTTAATCCGGTTATGACTGTAGATGACCAGATTTTGGAAGTGCTTAAAATTCACAACAAAGACATGAGTAAAGAAGATTTGGATAAGCAGGTAGACAACATGATGGAACTGGTTGGTATTCCCGCAAATCGTAAGAATGAATATCCGCATGAATTTTCCGGTGGTATGAAACAGAGAATTGTTATTGCTATTGCATTAGTGTGCGAACCAAAACTGATTCTTGCAGATGAGCCGACAACGGCATTGGATGTTACAATTCAGGCGCAGATGTTAGGATTAATCAATGATTTACAGAAACGTTTGAATACGGCTATGATTCTGATTACACATGATCTTGGCGTCGTTGCCCAAACATGTGAAAAGGTAGCAGTTGTGTATGCAGGTGAGGTTATTGAATACGGCAGTGCTGAACATATTTTCAACGGGAAAAAGATGCATCCTTATACACAAGGGTTGTTTAACGCAATACCCAAACTGGATGAAAATGTAAGGCGCCTTGATACTATCGAAGGTATGATGCCGGATCCAACAGTAAAAGTAGACGGCTGTCGGTTTGTTGATCGTTGCAAGCATGCCACAGAACAATGCAAAAATGCTCCGGCGATGTTAGAAGTAGAACCGTCACATTTTATCAAATGTTTTTTGTTTGATGGCAGTAATGCTAAAAGCACCGGAAAGGATGAAAATGGAAGATAAAGTATTAATCGAAGTGAAAGATCTGAAAAAATATTTCAAGACATCCAAAGGAATGCTGTATGCAGTAGATGGTATTTCATTTAAAATAAAAAAAGGTACTACACTTGGTGTTGTTGGGGAATCCGGCCGCGGAAAGTCTACTTTGGGACGTTTGTTGCTTCATTTGCATGAATCAACTGGCGGGCAGATTATTTACGATGGGGAAGATATCACGATTTACAATCAAAAACAGATGCGTGACGTCCGTAAAAAAATGCAGATGATTTTCCAGGATCCTTCTGCCTCTCTGGATCCAAGAAAATCAGTAAAAGATCTAATTGGTGAATCTATTAAAATGTATAAAGCGTGCAAGAATAAAGCGGATTTTGAGCAAAAAGTGGTTCAAATTATGAAAACAGTAGGTCTGTCTGAACGTTATGTGGATAGCTATTCTCATGAACTGGACGGCGGACGTCGACAAAGAATTGGTATCGGTCGTGCACTTGCAATGGATCCGGAGTTTATCGTGTGTGATGAACCGGTTTCTGCATTGGATGTATCAATTCAAGCGCAAGTACTGAACCTCCTGATAAGATTGCGTAAGGAATTTGGCTTC
>JAATEU010000356.1 GCA_015655565.1 Clostridiales bacterium | reverse complement strand
CAGCAGTCTAAGGACCTTAAAACTGAAATTTCTTCCTTGATAGGCTAAATACTTAATGCATAGAATCAGTCATCCTTTTTCCAAAAGTTTTCTATCTGCTTTAAACTGATGCTTTTTACAAAATTCTTTTTAATATTTAAAAAAGTCTCTAAATCATACAGTATTAAATATAAAACAGCCCTGTTTTCAAATTCTTCTCTTGCAACAGGGTTTGGTTCTTCCCTGAAACCGGATTTTATCCGGTTTAATTCCTCCAGTAATCTTTCCGCATTATTATACTCATGAAACTGCATCCCAATTTTTTTAATAAATAAAGCTATGGGAACTGCCTGTTCCGGAACTATGGTTAATAAGCATAACTGCTCTTTTATATGCATTAACATATTAAATTGATTTCTTCGCATTATAAAATATTGAATATAATAACGGGTATCACTTAATAATGTATTATTCATATTATCATAAGCTCTTAATAAAGCATCCTTCAGATGGTTATCCAAATCCTTAAAATCCTCATCCGGGGTACAGTAACTCTTACATTCATGGTTTTTAACCGGCGCTTTCATTTCCCTGTTGAATATAATACAGTCGGAAATCTTCTCTAAAATTACTTTGATATCTTCTTCAATCAGGCGCATATCCGCCTTCACTATTTCTGCATTTCCCGGCATGTACAGATTTACAAGAATACCGACAAAAGTACCAATTAACATAATCATGATTTCATTCCACATAAAGGCCGGCTCCATATTCTTTTCGATAAGAAAATGAGTCACCAATACGGAACACATAGCTATACCCTCGTGTAACCGGAATAAATAACTTCCGGTAATAAACACCAGTAAAAAAGCACCAAATGTAATGGTATAATAACCGAAGGACCGGAATAATACATAGGCAATTAACAGAGCCATCAAAAACGCCAAAAGCCGTTTACCGGCAACAACCAGGGTCTCCTTTTTTGTATCCTGAATACTTAATAAAGTAATAATTCCTGCAGATGCACTGTACTGCAAACCTAAAAGACCGGCAATCAGAATCGCAATACTGCTTCCAACGGCTATTTTTAATATTTTTATGAAATTAATTTTATTCTTTGCCAATAGCTTTAATGCTTTCAAACGAATCTTTTCTCCTTTACCTGATCTGCCATTCATAATAAAAGGGGCTGCCGCCCCAGTTCCTCTAATACTATTTAAGCTGTGTTTCCTGGATTTGTCAAGCAATAAAGTTTAAACCTGCACGGCGGACGCAGGAAGGAAGATTTTATAAAAGTTTCCGGCAGTTTCCCGGTGTAGTCATCCGTTTTTCATTGGAGGGATTCCTTATAACACTTAAACTCCAGAAATTGCGCCAGGAGCAAAAAGGAAAATTGTCTGAGCGAGGCAAGTTTTCCACTTTTCACTCCTGCTTTAAGCAATTTTTGGAGTTTTTTTAGTGTCAGATGATATAAATAATACCAATTAATTTAATGAACAAGTCATAATCGTTGTTGAATCATTGCCAATTAAGGAGGGCAGAATCATAGTGCCTTTCTCTTCTGTCCGGAAAACGGCACCGGTAACAGAAGCTGCATTTTTCACATTATGCAGATAAATCTTATAAGGCTTGCCTTCTCCGAAGTTCTGAATCCGAATTGTGATTTTGCTGCCTTCTTTTATAACTGAGGCTGTTAATTCTAATTCGGCCTTCCTGTTATATACGTTTGTTTTTGCTTCCACTCCGTCGGTCAGCCGGAATACCTTCAGGGTTACATCTTTTGCATAGTCATATTCCGGATTTGTATCTACGGCACCTACGGCTATAATTGAATTTTCTTTCACTAAGCAGGGAATACTCCTATAGCCATGGTGTTCTTTCCTCCATCTTCCGCCGGTAACTTTTTCTCCTGTTAAAAAGTTAGTCCAGCTGCCTTCAGGAACAAAATATTCCGCCATACCTTCCTCATTAAAGATTGGTGCTATCAACAGGCTTTCACCAAGCATATACTGATTATCTAAATATTGGCAGGTTGGGTCGTCCTGGAATTCCAGTACCATGCTTCTCATAAGAGGTATACCTGTTTTATGGGTTTCAACCGCATTTCTATATCGATACGGCATTAAAGAAGCTTTTAATTTCGTATAAAACCTGACTACTGCAAACGACGCTTCATCGTATGCCCACGGCACACGGT
>JAATEU010000115.1 GCA_015655565.1 Clostridiales bacterium | reverse complement strand
TTATGCTGATGATGTTGTTGAATATTTTGTACAGAAATCTCTTTCAAATGGAATTGATATTATAAGAATTTTTGATGCCTTAAATGATTTAAGGAATTTACAATGTGCTGTAAAGGCCGCTAATAAAGAAAAAGGCCATGCACAGGTTGCAATATCCTATACCCTGGGTGATGCTTATACTACGGAATATTATATTCAAATGGCAAAAGATATAGAAGAAATGGGTGCGGATTCCATCTGCGTAAAGGATATGGCAGGTTTATTAGTTCCTTATGAAGCAACGAATCTGATTACCGCACTGAAATCGGCAGTTAAAATTCCCATTGACCTTCATACCCATTATACCAGCGGCGTCGCAGCCATGTCATATATGAAAGCAGTAGAGGCAGGCTGTGATATCATTGATACGGCCATGTCGCCATTTGCTATGGGCACCAGCCAGCCGGCAACGGAAGTAATGGTTGAAACCTTCAAGGGTACGCCTTACGATACCGGCTTTGATCAGCAATTACTTGCAGAGATTGCTGATTATTTCAGGCCAATGAGAGACAAAGCATTGGAAACCGGATTGTTAAATCCGAAGGTAATGGGCGTTGATATAAAAACATTATTATATCAGGTACCGGGTGGTATGTTATCCAATCTTGTTTCACAATTAAAGGAACAAAAAGCAGAAGATAAGTATTATGATGTTTTAAGGGAAATTCCAAGAGTACGAAAAGATTTTGGAGAACCGCCGCTGGTTACGCCATCCAGCCAAATCGTAGGTACGCAGGCTGTACTTAATGTTATAGCAGGGGAACGTTATAAGATGGTTACCAAGGAAACCAGGGCTGTATTATCCGGTGAATACGGACGTACGGTTAAACCATTTGATCCTGAAGTTCAAAAAAAGGTTATTGGAGATACAATACCAATTACCTGCCGGCCGGCCGATTTGTTAAAACCGGAATTAAAAACGCTTGAAAAAGAAATGGAACAATGGAAGGAACAGGATGAGGATATCTTATCCTATGCATTATTCCCTCAGGTTGCAACAGAATTCTTTAAATATCGCCAGGCACAGAAAACAAAAGTTGATTTAACTGCAGCAGACACAGTAAATAAGGCTTATCCGGTGTGATAATATACGGAGAATAGTTTGAGATTCAGGGCAAATTCTAAGTTAACGGAATTTGTCCTGTCTTATTTATATTTTGACTTATTGTGTTCTTTTAATATTTTAATAGTTAAGCAGACTTTAGAATATTAAAAAATTTCTCTATAAGTTCAAGGTGATTTTATGGTATTTTTGTTATCATAATTTACTGATTTTAAAGTGATTAACATAATATTATTATGTTAATCTTTCTTAGATTTTTTAAGTACTGACATAAAATTAACGAAAAAAAACATAAGCTATAACCTGCAGGATTAAAGTACACTTAGATTTTTTTATTTTAATCAAATATATAATTTATATATTTACATACTTAAAAAAATAGCTTACTATAGACTGATAAATAGGAATAAAATTGATTTTATGCAAATAGTAAAATCAGTAAAATACAAAGCAAATGGCTTATTGAGTAGCAATAATTTTAAACAATTAATTAATATATTATTATATGGAGGATGATACATGGTGCCGATTAAACCATATAAAAAAGGATTTGATTATTCTTACACATTAGGAGCCTTTCCAACTTTTGAGCTGATTAAAGGACATCCTGAAATTGTTAAGGCAGTTTATATCCATTCCAGTTTTACGGACCGTGAGAGTATAGTAAGGCTTTGCACCGAAAAAAAAATACCTGTTTTAACAGAAGATAAAATATTTCATAAAATTAGTGATAAAGAAAATTGTTTTGTAATAGGTATTTTCGATAAATATGAATGTTCCCTGGAGCCGGATAAGCCCCATATTGCATTGGTTAATCCCGGTAATATGGGTAATCTGGGAACCATAATACGAACTGCCGTCGGTATGGGCATCTATAATATTGCATTGATTACTCCATGTGCAGATTTATTTAATCCTAAAACAATACGTTCCTCCATGGGTGCATTATTTAAGCTGCGGCATCAGCATTTTGATTCCTTTCAGGAATATCGGGAACAATATCAGAAACATGATGTTTTTACCTTTATGTTGAATGGAACCAATACACTGGAAATACAAAACTGTCCCAAGACGGAACTGTTTTCCCTTGTTTTTGGCAATGAGGCTGCCGGTCTGGATGATTCCTTCCTAAAAGCAGGCACCAGTGTATGTATTCCTCAATCCCCGGATGTCGATTCCTTAAATATTACAATAGCAGTAGGCATTGGAGCCTTTCTATTTACGCATCGGTCAAAATAAAGCATAAACAGGTAAAGAAGAAGTATGAAAAATAAATTATCATACCCTCCTTATTTTACGCGTATAAAGCACGCAGTTGGGAGCACAAAATGAGTCAGATAACAATACGAACGGCAACTTTAGAGGATGCCGAAGCAATTTATAAGATTTACGAACCTTATATTTTAAATACGGTAATAACCTTTGAATATGCTAAAATTCCAGCACAGATATTTCAGGAACGTATGAAAAGGGTTATGGAGAAATTTCCCTGGTTGGTTTGCTCCATTAAAGGAGTAATTGCAGGATATGCATATAGTTCCCCGCATTTGGAACGTGCAGCCTATGGGTGGGATTGTGAATGTTCTGTATATATAGATAAGGCATTTTACCGAAGGGGAATTGGTTCTGCATTGTATGGTGCATTATCAGTAACGTCATATTCTGCTTGTAGTAGTACCTTTTCACTTCTATAAACAATTTAAAG
>JAATEU010000393.1 GCA_015655565.1 Clostridiales bacterium | reverse complement strand
GATGCATCCATCATCAAAGAAAGTTTCAGAACGATTCAAATTGACACAATTTCCAGCATTATAAAACGTACTTTTAAAAAATACAATTATTATATTAATGATTTTTCATTTATTAACTTACTGCTACATTTTGCAATCATGATAGACCGTATTATTAACGGGAACTACATGGATTCACCAAAAAAAGATTTTACAATTGAAAATGAGCAAGAGCACGAACTTGCACAGGAATTATGCACCCTTTTCCAGGAAGAATTCTCCATTGTGTTAAATGAAAATGAACAATTTGAAATCTATATGCTGTTTAAAATAAGTGCCAATTACTCAATGCCCTCCAGCCAGGGAGCATTAAAAAAAATAGTCGGTGAAACTATTTACCTTTTGGCAAAGGAATTGGTCCAAAAGGTAAACGAGGTCTATTACATTAATTTGCCGGGTGAAAATTTTATGACACCCTTTGCATTACATTTAAAAAACTTAATTTTAAGAGCCAAAAGCGGAACTTACACGAAAAATCCCATGACACAGACTATCAAAACGTCTTATCCGACCGTATATGATATTGCCATTTTTATGTCTATAGAATTAATGCGGAAATACCAGATACATCTTATCGAAGATGAAGTTGCTTTTCTGGCGCTGCATATCGGGGCGGAGATTGAACGGGAGAAAATAAATGAATATAAAATAAAATGTGTATTATACTGCCCTGACTATATGCAGATCGTAAGTCAATTGTATAATCAGCTGCTGATTGATTTTGGAAATCAGATCGACATTATCAAAACCGTGTCCAATGAAAAAGATCTGCCCGGCGAATATTATGATTTATTGATTACAACCGTCAAAGTAAAACAGTCTGTCAGGGAGGTTTTACTGATCCCGCCCTTTGTCCAACAAATTAATAAAGGTCAGATTTACACCGTGTTAAACCGATTAAGGGAAAACAATAAGAATTATATATTAAAGAAACATTTTGACAACTTTTTTACCAAAGAATTATTTTTATCAAACCCTGCCGGAAGTTCAAAAAATGGACTGCTTCATTCCCTGTGCAATAAAATGCTGGAGCTTGAATATGTAAACGATGATTTTGAAGAAAAAGTACAGATCCGGGAAAATGCAGCTTCCACAGCATTCGATGCCGTTGCAATTCCTCATTCCATGGAAATGGATGCCATAAAAACAAGTATTGCCGTGGCTATATCCAGGGAAGGCATTGAGTGGAATGCGCAATATGTTCACATTGTACTATTAGTAGCAATTAATAAAACCGACAAAAAAATATTCCACGAATTATATGAGGCCATTATTAAATTGTTCAGTGATAAGACAGTCATTGAACTTACCAAAGGCTGCCGTACATTTCAGGATTTTAAAAGTCTGGTTTACAGCCGGATTTCAGAGAACAAGGCAACGGTTTAAAGGTAAGCTTTGATTTATGAAACTTGCAGCAGAACGCATGTTATATTTTTTAATATGTGTTCAGCCGCGGAAATCAGTGATATTCACTTTCTTGACGCTATCCGTGCATACTTCATACAAATTTTTAAAAAATACCATGTATTCTGCTGTAAGTAAGGCAGTCCGGGAATAGATTCCCGATTCAGCCATAGAAAAACAAATCTTTAAATAAATCCTGTAAATCTGCCGATGTTCCATCTTTGATATACATTTGTCATTCCTGCCAATCCACCGTAACAGCAGCCGTTCCTTCCGCCAGTGTAACAACCGTATGATTATTTCCGCTTTCCCAAACAACATTTCCGCTGCCATCAATTTTAACAAACTTATACTCAACCGTTGTCCCGGCAGGCACAGAAATATCATAAAACCATGTGGGATACATTCCAATTGTTGACGTACTGTTAAAAAACGGACCGATTGCTAATGAAGTATCCCAATTGCCCAATTCATATACACTGCCTACCAGATATACATTAGTGCCATACACAGTCGCAGCATTATTAACCTTAAATCTGACGGCTGCCTGCGGCCCGCTCAGGACTTCAAAGCCTTCATAAGTATCGCTTTTTGTGCCGGCGGCAGTTGTAATACTGATATCTTTTACCCCGCCTGTTGCATTTGGTATTGTCACTGTAATCTTACTATTACTCCACGATTGTACAACCGCTGCTTTTGTTCCAAAATAAACCTGACCGGCTGCCGCACCAAATCCTCTTCCTGTAATAGTAATTGTATTCCCCGCTTTCCCAATCATCGGATCTACATTTCCAATATCCGGTGCAGCTTCAGAATGATTCGTATACTGCCATACGGCAGATTCACCGTCCCCTAATTCAAAAACAGTAACTGCCCCTGCGGCAGAAACACTGATATTCCTGCCACCCAAAATTCCGCCAAGCACATCCTCATATTCTCCTGCCGGTAAGTTCGTCAGAAGTCCCGCTATATTATAACCTGCACTTTGATTACGGTTTACCGCCGTCAAAACTACATTACCTGCAAATTCTCTTTCATAAATATAGACATCATTGTTAATCCAGCGTTTGTTTGTCGTCCCATAGGCAAGTGCCGGGTTCGTTTTCCGTAATGGGGCCAGACTGCCTATCACTTTACAGGCATTGGAAGTTGTTGAAAAAGAAGGCATATCTCCTCTGTTCTCGGGATCACTGCTTCCCGTGGCATATTGTTCCGTACCGTAATAAACCGCCGGGACACCTCTGGACGTAAGCAGCAAAACATATGCATTTTCAACATCTCTTTGATTATTACCGGATAAGGTCATAAATCTGCTCATATCATGATTGTCAATAAACGTAACCTGATCATTAACTTCTTCAAAATCAGCACCGGTTGCTTCAATCACACTATGTAAATCCACCATGGTGATACTGTCATTTCCAAGAGCGCCCCGGATGGCATTTGCCAATCTAAAATCAAGTAAACTCATTCCGCTTTCGTTTGCAAACTTTTCCATTTGTGCATCGGAACCCGTTCCTCCTGTAAACCATTCTCCGAAAACAAATACCGGGTTTTCCTCATAAATACCGCTCAGCCAATTCTTCTGCCATCCTTCCGGCATATGTTTTACGGCATCTGCACGAATTCCGTCGACACCCATATTTAACCATTGCTCAACAGCCTCCTTCATATAACTATCTACCGTACCGTTTATATGGTTTAAGTCCGCCAGTCCATACATACTGTGATATATGCCGTTTTCATAGGTACTGAAATCCGTCCAGCTCTCATGGTTAAAAATATCCCGGGTATCTGTCTTAAACCCGCTGATTAATTGTCCGTCACGGTACAATCTTCCATCCTCAGGAAAGACAGTGGTTCCAAATTCAGCTGTGGAAGTATGATTTGGAGCAAAATCAATAACAACTTTAATATTCTTTTCATGTGCGGTGTTTACCATATTCTGAAATTCATTCATGGTACCGAAAAATTCGTTTGTACGGAAAAAATCCCTTGCCCAATAACCATGATAAGATGCACTACTATTAGATGGATCGATTGTCGTAATATTCTCAACCGGAGAAGAAATCCACAATGCCGTAATTCCTAAACCGGTAAAATAACCATCATTTAGTTTTTGAATAATTCCGGCCCAATCACCGCCATGATATTTTCGCAAATTGCTCCTGTCAAAAATATCTCCCTCAGGATTATTTGTTGAATCGCCGTCCAAAAACCGGTCAGTCACAATTTGATAAATAACATCCGTTGAAAAGCTGGCCCGATTTGAAACAGCCGCATCCGAACTTTCAGCTGCCGAACCAAAAACCGGTATTATACTTGGATAAACTATTATTCCTACTATAAACATAAGTACAACTAAACTTCCGGCTACTCTGCATAACAATCCCTTTTTAAATTCAACTCTCCTATTTCTCATATAACCCTCCTTAATATTCAAAGCGGATATTCCAGGTCTGCGGCCCTTTCAACTCTGCCTCACACCTGCCCCACCGCAGATTATAAATAAGTTCCCGTCATTGCTTATGCGCCCCCAGGAAAAAGGGCTGCTTGCCATTAAGCTCTACAATTGTTCCACTGAAGGGCTGAATATAATGACTTTCTCTAATCCCTCCCGTAGATAATAAATCATTCCTGTTAACGGGTAATTCTATACGCTTTTCATATTCGGTATTATTCAGTATAGTTACCAACGTTTCTTCCTCATACGTTCTTTTCAAATAAAACAATCCGGCTTTTGCGTCAATCTGAATTCTGCCATGCTGAAGTGCCTT
>JAATEU010000451.1 GCA_015655565.1 Clostridiales bacterium | reverse complement strand
TTTTAAAATTATTAATATGTTTTTTTATTACCTGTCCCGGATTTATCTATCACTGTATAATAAGGAACAATAATATAATTTCCCTCATGAATAACCTCTGAGGTCAAGCCGTTACTATTCATTATTTCTTCAATATAGGTATTCATATCATCGTATTCCTCTGTTATATACTGGCTTGCAATACTCCATAATGAATAACCTTTTTCAATCTTTATACTGGTAACTGATTTTTCTCGGGTAACAAATTTTTCTGCCGTTACTTTTGTTGAAATAATGCTTAAAGAAAGTATCATAATACTTACTATAAATATACCGATAATAACAATAATTCGTTTTTGTTTAATCAATGTTAATAATTCACTTAAAATAAGATTATTTCTTTTAACTCCATTGTAATACTTATAATTCATATGATACCTCCTTAGATTATCCCACATACCGAACATATGGTACGAACATTTGTTTCCTTGTTTGTAATTATACAAGGCAAACATTCGTTTGTCAATATCAAATTCAAAAAATATTATAAAATTAACGAACATAAGTTTTGCATTCCGTTTCATTCTATGTTATAATTGGTTAAACAATGAGTATTAACAGAATATGATAGGAGGCTAAAATATGAGTTATGGTAAGATTAGCGCAAAGCAAAGAGAAATCTTAGAATATTTAAAATCACAGATTATTAACAGGGGGTATCCGCCTGCTGTCCGTGAAATTTGCGAAGCAGTAAAATTAAAATCAACTTCTTCCGTTCATTCCCATCTTGAAACCCTTGAGAAAAACGGTTATATCAGACGTGATCCTTCCAAACCACGCGCTATAGAAATAATTGATGACGGATTTAACTTATCCCGGAGGGAGGTAGTGAATGTGCCTATCGTAGGGACTATTACAGCCGGACAGCCAATTTTGGCAGTAGAAAATGTGGATGGCTATTTCCCGATTCCGACCGAATATATGCCAAATGAAGAAACCTTTATGCTTAAAGTAAAAGGTGAAAGTATGATTAATGCAGGTATTTTTAACGGAGATAAGATTCTTGTACAGAAACAGTCTACGGCAGCCAATGGAGACATAGTCGTTGCATTGATTGATGATTCCGTTACGGTTAAAACATTTTACAAAGAGAAGGGTTATTATCGGTTACAACCTGAGAATGATACGATGGAACCTATCATAGTTCCTGAATTAAATATATTAGGCAAAGTAATTGGACTATTTCGTCTTTTTCAATAATTCAACCATTACATATATTATATTGTCTTAAAATATAATTATTTAAAAAGCAGCTCCTGCCGCAGTATATGTCATATGGTCAGACAACACGGCCCGGAACAGGCTAATTATATGCCACTGCATACCGTTTACAAAACCTTAAGGCAGTGGCATATTAGATTTTTGACATATATTACTTGGCTTCCAGTTGTTCACGGCTGATGATTTTACCATCTCTCCATATTCTTTCCAGATCATAAAACAACCGATCCTCTTTTGAAAATATATGAACCACAACATCGCCGTAATCAAGCAGAATCCAACTTGCAGTACGCACACCTTCAATTCTTTTTGGTTCGTACCCATGCTTTGACAGCACCTGCTGGACATTGTCTACCAGCGCCTGGACCTGTGAGGAATTGGTACCATTTGCAATTATAAAATAATCTGCAATAATGGTAATATCACCAATCTCTATTACCTTAATGTCTTCTGCCTTTTTTTCATCCAAAGCCGTAAAGGTAAGTCTCGCCATATCTTTTGAAATATTATTCATTCTGATCTCCTCTCAATTTAATTTTTCATTATCTCTTGTATATCAGTATTAATAAAACTTTCCTATCAAAAACTTGTTTTTTAAAAAATTATAGTCTTTTATAATTTCGCTTTATAAAAATCATATGCTTCTACGGTTAATTTACCAATTTCCCGCCCTTTCTTTTCCAAATAAAGCAAAGTACTGCTTAATATTTGCAATACTGCCCTTTCTAAATCACGAAAAGCTAAACATCGTATATTATTTAAATCCGGCATACGTTTTGAAGAGCGGTTTGGTTCTATATAATCAGCAACGAAAATAATTTTTTCCAATAAGGACATATCCGGTTTACCCGTCGTATGATAAAAAATAGCTGATAAAATTTCCTGATCTGAAATCCCATATTTATGTTTCGTATAATATGCTCCGAGTTTACCATGGAGCAGATAACCGTTACGTCTTTCAACCCCGGAAACCGGTATATTATATTTAACACACTCCGCTACTAATACTTTATCCTCCAAATTCCTTGCACAATCATGTAAAAGACCCGCCAGATTAGCTTTGTCCTTATCATAACCAAATTGGATTGCCAGGGCAAAGCTCATGCCCTGGACTCCCATGGAATGATAGAATCTTTTTTCCGTCATTATTTGGGACATTTCCTTTTGTAAAGCAAATAGATCAACTTCCATTTTTCCCTC
>JAATEU010000118.1 GCA_015655565.1 Clostridiales bacterium | reverse complement strand
TCCATCTGTTCAAACCGTTCGTCCATCTGTTCAAATCGTTTATCCACCTGTTCAAACTGTTTATCCATCTGTTCAAACCGCTTATCGATTTTATCAAACCGTTCATCAATCTTATCAAACCGTCCGTCCATTTTATTCAGTCGATTGTTTATTCCAAGAATACTGTCCTGAATGGTGACTAGAATCGGTAATATTTGATTGTCCATACAGTTCCTCCTTTCCTTCGTCATATTTATATATATAAATGCTCTCTCCAAAGCATCATCCATTCTTATTAAGTAATACTACAACGCCAGCCTTAAAATATTTTCTACATCCTGCGTCTTTAATCGCACAAAACCTCCCATTGTCCCGTCTTTGCCGAGTCCGGTTTTTTCCGCCAAAACAGAAATATCTTCCTCTTTCGCACCCAGCCCGGAGAAGTTAACTGGCATTCCAATGGATGTTAAAAATAGTTTAAAGCGTTCTATACCTTCCTTCGCGGCAGCCTCCGGATGGGAAAAGTCCATATGGCACCCCCACACTCTTACTGCAAGCTGCGCAAAACGATTAATATCATGCTTCATAACATAGGTCATCCAGGCAGGAAAAACTACTGCCAATCCGGCACCGTGGGCACAATCATATAAAGCAGACAGTTCATGTTCAATCACATGGCTTGACCAGTCCTGGTCACGGCCCACACCTACAATATTATTATGTGCCACCATTCCTGCCCACATAATATTAGCTCTTGCATTATAATCATCAGGGTTTGAAATTACCTTTGGCACTTCTTTTATCATGGCTAGCAGAACTGCTTCACACAATCTGTCCGTAACTTCTACCTCCTGCGTATTGGTAAAATAACGTTCAAATACATGAGCCATAATATCCGTTGCACCACAGGCAGTCTGATATGCCGGCAGGGTCTGGGTTAATTCCGGATTTAATATGGAAAATGCCGGACGGAGGGCTTCACTTCCGGTTCCTCTCTTAAGCATTCCCTCTTCCTTCGTAACAACAGAGTCACCGGATCCCTCACTGCCTGCAGCGGATATGGTCAGAACAGTTCCTACTTTTAAAGCCTCCCCTACAGATTTACCTTCATAGAAATCCCAAAAATCTCCGTCATATTTTGCTCCGGCTGCAATTGCTTTCGCAGAATCAATAACACTGCCTCCGCCAACAGCAAGAATAAAATCCAAGCTATTTTTTTTACAAAGTTCTATCCCCTGATATACCAGCCCACTTCTTGGATTAGGCATAACGCCTCCTAATTCAAGAAATTCAATCCCTTCTTTACTTAAGGAAGCCTTTACTCTGTCTAATAAACCTGAACGGATAACAGAACCGCCGCCATAGTGGATTAACACTCTAGAACCACCAAATCTTTTTATATAATGACCGGCATTATTTTCCTGGTCTCTGCCAAATACAAAATAAGTCGGGCTATAAAATGTAAAATTATTCA
Organism: Clostridiales bacterium; assembly: GCA_015655565.1. Taxonomy (GTDB): domain Bacteria; phylum Bacillota; class Clostridia; order Lachnospirales; family Lachnospiraceae; genus Anaerocolumna. The sequence goes on along the minus strand of JAATEU010000118.1, from coordinate 4,239 downwards.
TATTTTTCCCCATCTGCGTGCTCATTCACGCTTTGCTTCATTATCCTTGTAACATAAAATTCTATCATATTTTTAAACCTTTATATTTATTGTCACTTTTTTATCCATAGAACAGTTTTAAATTGAGCTTGATATTTAGAATACTTTTTATAATAATATTACCTTTGCTGCCCGTTAATGTCAAGCCAATCCGTAAAAAAACCGGGACAACAGACGAAATATAAACAGTGCACTCAGCCGGTCGGCGCAAAATTGAATATCGATACATTGATATCCATAATGTAGATTTATTAGGACTTTCGCGACAATCAAAAAGGAAAATTATATATAAGCGCCATATGTCTGTCCTGTTAAAAGGCACATCCATCCCAATAATTTTTCCTGTTCCTCCTTGCTTTATCTTGTTTTACCACAGGTTTCCTGTTATAATTATTTTTATAATTTAACAGATTTGGAGGCAGTCAAATTCATGATAATCCGCAAAATTAACGAAAACGAGCTTATGGAAACCCATAACATATCTTCACTCTGTTTTGGCCGGGCACACGACACCAAAGGTAAAGATATGGAAGAATACATGCGGGAAATCAAAGAAAATCCGGTTTCCAAAAGTGACGCCTACTTTTTAGACACCTTTGCGGCATTTACCCCTGAAGGAGAAATGATGTCCTGTATCCGTGTAATGCCATATGAAGTAACCTTTGATGGGAACAAACTAAAAATGTCCGGAATCGGAGGTGTATGTACTTATCCCCAGCACCGCAGGAAAGGAGCTGTCCGGGAATGCTTCCGCCATGCCATGAAGGAAATGTATGAGAACGGCGTATATTTTTCCTATTTATATCCATTCAGTGAGAAATTTTATGGGAATTTTGGATATGTTCCTTCCTCTGCCTGCATTCATTGGAGTTTTGATCTTACCGCAATACCAAATTATCATTATGATGGTACTTTTCAATTATACCGCGGCGATGGCAATTATTCCGGGTTTGATACTGTTTATCAATCCTTTGCCAAAAAATTTAATATGATGGTACACCGGGATGCCTATGACTGGGATGTATTAAAGAATGCAAATCCATTTAAAGGGAAGCGCTATGCTTATCTTTATAAAGACAAAGACGGCAGGCCCTGCGGCTATATTGTATTTGAAAAATCCATAAAACAGAATCAGAGCATCCTTGACTGTAAAGAAGTGATATTCGATAGTTTTAAGACTTTAAAATCAATTATGAGTCTTGCTAAGACCTTCTCTGCCGAATATGATATAATACATTTTAATGCACCCGGATGTTTATCCTTGGAATACTTTTGTGAGGATTACTCCCAATTTTCCAGTTATCGGAATATCAGGCAAAATGGAATGGTACGTGTTATCAATGTAAAAGAGGTTCTAAAGCGGGCTTCCTATAAAGGAAATGGAGCGCTTAATATTCGCATTCAGGATTCCTTTTTGGAAATGAATAACAGGGTATTCCATATCACCTATAAGGAAGGTGCGGCATTAGAAGTATCCTCATCCAATACCACAGATTTACCTTCCGTGGTTGATATTGAAATGACAATTAATCAATTTTCTGCTGCCATAGTTGGCTTTTATGATATTGCCGATTTAGACTACCTGGAAGGGATTACTCTTAACTGCAGCAGAGAAAAAGCCGCCGGATTCATTTTTAAAAAGCCTTGCTGGATTAATAATCATTTTTAATTGTAATATCAATAATATTATTTACTGATAATGCGGTTAATATTTTTAATTAATACCCATATGGTACCGTCCGGGTTTGTAATGAATTCAACATTATTTTTATCATTATACTGATCCATAGGTATTTCCTGGCTTACCGTAACCATGGATTCCTCATTAAAATTCTCCAGGCATTGATACACAAAAGATTCCTCTTTGTTAAAAATACAGCTCTTCATATCATCGCTGGAAACTATTTTATAAATATGGCTTCTTAAAAATTCGTTTAAATCAGGTCCTAAATCCAGAAAATGATCGGAAAGCACCGGCATTCCAATAGTAGAATCTAAAATATGTACAATTGCATTTCTTATAATAATTTCATCCCGTTCCATAAGTATCTCCATTCATATCATTATCATTTGTATCGTGATTTCATATTCCATAACCAATATGCAGGCATAATAAAGGTTTCGTTTTGCAACCTGACTCCCATCTTTGTGCTTTGGCAAGCCCTGATATGAATTATAACATTTGTGGTATTATCAATCAAGTTTTCATCGTAGAATAACAGGACAAACACAGGAAGGATTTTATAAAAAATCTCCCTTCCTGCGTTTATCCTGTTCGAATAATACATAATTCACATTTGAAAAAATTATTGCTAACAGCCACATTGAAAAATAAGGAAAATTATCCTTATCTAACAACAACTCCCATCCCATTCCACATCTGCCTGCAGATGAGGTACTGCGGATGGTTCACACTATCTTAACCCATACCAACATTTCTCCGGGTTTTCTGTTGGCCCAGGAATAATATGGTATCCATTTTAAATTTTCCTTTTGATATACCGGTTCCTTATAAGGCCGGTACAAAATATCTTCACTCCAGTTTGTCTCTGTGATTTTCTTTCCTTCACAGGTTAAGGCAACAATACCTTTCAGTAAATTATCCTCATATTGTTCTGTGAATACCGTATCTTTATTAATATAAATCCGCTGCAGTTCATTCCCGTTATCTGCCTCTTCCAAACAATAAATCAATGGTCCCCTGGATACCGCTGCTTTACCTATATCCTCCCTGACCCTGGGATTTGCATTGTTTATTACAACTTCCATTTTAAAATTGCAGACTATGTCATCCTCTTTTTTCCATTTGCGCTTCAGATATACATAGCCTTTTATTACTTCCGGACTTATCTTTTCACCATTTACTTTTATGTCATATTCCCTGCACCAGTCCGGTATGCGAATGGCATATCTAAACTCTGCATCCGACTCCTGTCTGAATTTAATTTTCACCTCTCCATTCCAGGGGTAATCAGTCTGAATCTGAATATCTGCTTTCTGCCCATTAACAGAAGTGTGAATATCGCCGCCTACGTACAAATTCATATAAAAGCAGTCCTCCGCCGTTTCATAAGCGTAATTGCCAATGGAAGACAATAACCTGGCGACATTAGGCGGACAGCAGGCACAGCCAAACCATTTTTGACGCTCCACTTCAACATGTCTCTTATTGTGGTCCTTTTCCGATGCTTCCGGAACCACCTCCAAGGGATTCACATAGAAAAATTTTGTTCCGTCCAGGGACATTCCGCTGATAACGCCATTAAACAACACCCGTTCCATAACATTAATATACTTGCCGTCTTCCGTTGCCTCAAACATTCTTCTCGCAAAAAAAATCAATCCCACAGAAGCACAGGTTTCCGCATAAACCGTATCATTGGGCAGATCATAATCAAAGGTAAAAGATTCCCCATATTGGGAGGCCCCGACGGCACCTGTAATATACATCTGCCTTTGTATTATATTATCCCAAATTCTTTCGCAGGCTTTTAATAACTCCCGGTCCCCGGTCTCTTTCGCAACGGCCGCCATGCCGCTGTAAAGGTATACGGCACGGACCGCATGCCCCTCGGCTTTCTCCTGGAGCCTTACTTCTTTTCCGGCCTGATAATATTGGTATTTAAAGTAGCTGTCTTTCCAATGAAAGTTATTTTGGTTTCGCATGCTTTCTTCTCCAAAATACAGCGGTTTTTTCCCGCGCTCATCAATAAAATATTTTGCCAGTGCCAGGTGCTTTTCCTCTTTCGTAACTTCATATAACCTGACTAATGCCATTTCGATTACTTCATGCCCCGGATATCCATGCAATTTGCCAGGTTCCGAACCAAAGATACGGTCCACACAGTCAATATAGCGGATGGCGGCATCCATAAATTTACGCTTGCCGGTTGCCTGATAATAGACAACCGCCGCCTCCGTCATATGTCCCAGGCAATACAGCTCATGATTATCCTTTAAATTAGTAAACCGTTTATCCAGCCCATTAATAATATAATAGGTATTTAAGTATCCATCCGGCTGCTGTGCCGCACAGATTTCTTCAATGGCACCATCCGCAGTTTTTTCCAGTTCGGAATCCGGATTCCCCATAAGTGAAAAACCGACTGCTTCCAGCCATTTATACACATCACTGTCCTGAAACACCATGCCCTGAAATTTTCCGGGTATTTTTCCGGATGCAACTTTAAAATTCTGCAT
>JAATEU010000119.1 GCA_015655565.1 Clostridiales bacterium | reverse complement strand
GGAAAAATTCTACACCAAATATTTTTACATTCTACACAGCATCCTTCAATCCTTCATTACTCAAATTTTTATGCAATAGTTAAAAGATATTATGCCTATTTTAACATATTTATCACACGAAATACATTATTATTTTACATTTTTATTACACTCTTGTAAAGTTAAGCATTTATGATAAAATAATTAGGAGAAGATTAAAAAATCAGATAAAATACATAACATGAAGGAAATTATTATGAAAACAATAAATAATAAACTTGATATCCGTTCCTCCTACCCGCTACAAAAACCCTTCACCTGGGAGGAGGTTATCTTCTTTGATATAGAAACAACCGGCTTTTCAGCAAAAACCTCTTATCTTTACTTAATCGGCTGTATGTATTTTAGGGATAATACCTGGCAGATAACCCAATGGCTGGCCGATGATATGAACAGCGAGGCTTTAATTATAGAGAAATTTTCTCAAATATTAAAGTCATACAAGCGGTTGGTTCACTTTAACGGAAGTGGGTTTGACATCCCGTTTATATTACAGAAATGTAAGTACCATCATTTGGAAAATCCTTTTCAGGGAATTGAAAGTTTCGATATCTATAAGAAAATTTTACCTTATAAAAAATTATTGCCTTTAATGAATTATAAATTAAAAACCATTGAGGCCTTTGCCGGTTTTAAACGGGAAGATACCTTTTCCGGCGAAGATTTGATACAGATTTATGCCAATTATTTAGGCCGTCTGCAATATGAAAAATTGCACCGGAAAATAACGGACAAACAAAATCCAATACAAAATAATACTTTAACAGATGTTCCAACGGTTAGGGAAAAAGATACTTCAACCGCTCCATCTTCTGAGGAATTGTCCCGTATCCTGCTTTTACATAATTTAGAGGATGTTAAAGGTTTATTACGTGTTGCCGACATCCTGTATTACACAGAAATTTTTGAATTGGAGCCCTGCAGTCCGGATTCCGATGAAAGCGAAATAACCATAAACCATTTAAATACTGAGGGAAAAGCGGATTCCGCTTCAGGGCAATCACGCAGGTTTGACTTTACTCTGCCCTTTACCCTGCCTCAACCGGTACGATTATTTACTCCACTTCCTGAAATAACCTCTGATTGTAATAACAACTGCAACAATAGGGAACAACCCGGTAATGCTTTTTCCTTGCAGCTCTCTCTAAACGGGAACCAGTTTACCCTGATTATTCCTGTTTACCAAGGTGAACTCAAATATTTTTACGATAATTTCAGGGATTATTATTATCTTCCAAAAGAAGATACGGCAATTCATAAAAGTGTTGCTCAATATGTAGATAAGGAATTTAAAATAAAAGCAAAACTTTCCACTTGCTATACTAAGAAAAGCGGTTGCTTTTTACCCCAGCCCGATACCATGTTTATCCCTTTCTTCAAGGTTGCCGTCCCTGACAAAATCACCTATTTTGAAACCAATAATCCGGGACATAAGGTACCGGTTAAGTTAAATGCATATATTAAATCCATACTCCATTATATCTTGTCTAGTAAAGAAACGAAAATTATCACCTGATTAAGACAAAATCTGTTGTCGACTAGATTTCTATTCGGAGCTTTAACGCGCTTGATATAGATTTTTTGTATAATTTATTCAAAACCAAACATACTATCCCATGAAAGAAAGGAGATAGTTATGGCAAATACAAAAAATAATAAAAATACGTCGGCAGATAAACCGGCAGCGAAAAATTCTACAAGCAATTCCAATATGGGTGCAAGAAAAATTCCAGCTTTTACAAGTTCAAAACCAGATGATACAAAACGCCGTGACGGTCCTGGCGGAAATTAAAGAAAACAAAAAATGCCTGAAACCTTTCTGGATGGTTTCAGGCATTTTTTGTTTTCTTTAATCAGCAGGAATGATTTCTTTCTTGTTATAAGAACCGCAAGCTTTACAAACCCTGTGCGGCATCATTAACGCTCCGCATTTGCTGCATTTAACTAAGTTTGGCGCAGACATTTTCCAGTTTGCCCTGCGGCTGTCTCTTCTAGCTTTTGAAGATTTATTCTTTGGACAGATAGCTCCCATGATTACACCTCCTTAAAATTATTGAATATATCCCGGATAACTGACATTCTGGGATCGGATACTTCCTTGTCACAGTTACAGGAACTCATATTTAAATTCGTTCCGCAAACTTTACATATACCTTTACAGTCCTCCGCACAAAGAACTTTCATGGGGAAATCTATAAGTATTTCATTATAAACCAGTAAATCTACATCCAGATTATATCCATTAATATAATTTGCTTCGTCTAATTCCTCAATTCGGTCATCTGACCCTTGATTAAAATCTAAATTTTGATTTATCTTTAGTTCAAACCAGGTTTCTACGTCTTCAAGGCATCTGTTGCACGGAATTAATAAAGATAATTTTGCTTCGCCTTCCACTTTCATTTTTCGCTCACCCACATGGGATAAAGTTAAATCAACGAAAGATTTACCGGCAAAGGGATATTCTATTCCCTCCATACAAAAACTCTCCAGTTCGATAGGTGCCTGTATATGTTCGACATTGCCTTTCACAGACATTATCTCTGATAAATTAATAATCATGACAATCTCCTATCTTTTAAAAATTCGCACTCTTTATATTATAGTCAGAGCACCATGATTTGTCAATGACTATTTTGTTAAAATCTTTACAGTATTTTTGCAGACGATTTTTTAACATACGCAAAAATCAGTCAATAGTCTTGCTTATAATTGTAATTACATCCTGTATTTTAAAAAAATAAATATAAAACTCCTTTATAAAATTAATAAAGCAGAGGGGGGGGTTTTTAAACAACTTATTATTCAAGCCTTATTGTATAAAAAAATTTGCTTTTCATTCAAGGTTTTTGTATTTAATTTATTATTTTATTATACTAATCCAAAATCATACCTATATTGGTAATATCATATCCGGATAAACGTTCTATTTCTTCCTGAAATTCCCTGGAATTAATAATCCGGATTAGTTTTTGATACCATTCATATTTTGTTGATTCCATTTTAATTACTAAATCATAACCCTCCATTTGGATAGGTATAAAATCAATTCCCTTTAATTCCTTACTGATTCTTTCATTACCAAGGGCAACATCAGCACCGCCCCTTGCCACAACACCTGCACATGCAAGGTGAGAAGTCACTTCCTTTTCGTAACCCTTAACACGGGAGGATTTTATTTCCAGCTTAATCAAATATTCATCCAGCAGGATCCGTGTTCCGCTTCCTTTTTCACGGTTTATCATGATAATGTCATCTCTTATCAGGTCCATAAAGCCTTTTATCTGCTTCGGATTCCCTTCTTTCACATAAAAGCCCTGCATTCTGTCAACCAGGTGTATTCTCCGGTATGGGGTTCCCGGAAGCATTCTTTTCACAAATTGTTTATTATATTCTCCTGTCTCCCCATCCCATAAATGCGCAGTGGCAATGTCAACTTTGCCTTGATACAATGCATACAGGCCGTTATAGCTGCCAAGATAAGACCGGAAGATAGGAAAGTCTTCTAATTCGCCGGAAAGATAATTACACAATATTTCCAGCAAAATATCCTGTCCGCATATAATAAGGCCTCTGTTACTAAACATCTCCTTTGAGTTATTGGTTTGATTTTCTATATTATTTTTTATAAAATCAGGTTCTGGTTTCTTAAATTCTTCATATACCGTAAACTTCTCTGATTCCGATTTTACATCTGTCTTGTTTTTAGCATCTGCTTCCTTTTTAACTGGATTTTTAAGACCGGCTTCCCCTGAAGGCATTTTATTATGGGATATATTTAAATATTCTTCCAGATCATCTTTACGGATTCTAAATTGTTTCCCAATTTTCCTGCATTTCAATTCACCACGTTTAATAAGCTCATAAACCGTATTTTTTTTGATTTTCAACAGGTTGGCAACCTCTTGCGGTGTGTATAGTTCTTCGTTCAATTTAAGCTCCTTTTTGTAACTGATGAATGGACTATCCAAAAGGATATGGAGTTTTCATCCTGTGAACAGATACCGGTTACTGCAATGTTGTCATTGCTTTTTAAAATTATAAGTGCAGAAAAAATATTTGTCAACCCTGGCCTGCCTAAAAAAGGGGCCGCTGCAAAACAGCTTTAATAAACCCTGACTATAGGATTTGGTGTAGAATAATACAGTTTGGCGTCCTGTGTCTTGCACATTTTGTGAAGCGTAGCGTTCTTAACGTGCGGGGAAAAGCAGCCAACATATATTATTATGCACCAAATCCTTTCAATAGAGTAAATTAAGCTATTTTGCAACAGCCCCTTTTGTGTTTTTTTTAATATTGTTATTCTTAATTAATCTTCTATTATACTTTTATATATTTAACAGCCTCTTATTATTTTACATCCTTCATACTAAAGCTGATTCTTCCCATCTTATCCTTACCCAGGCAGACAACCCTGACAATATCACCCATAGTAAGGACATCTTCAACACGGTCAATTCTGTCCTTTGAAATCTTGGAAATATGGACCATGCCTTCTTTACCGGGTGCAAACTAAAGAAATGCACCGAAGTCTTTAATACTGACTACCTTGCCTTCAAAGATCTGCCCTTCTTCAAAGTCAGTAATAATGGTTTGGATTATTTTTATCGCTTTTTGGATGCTTTCAGAATCAATACCGCAAACCGATACGGCACCGTCATCCGTAATATCAATCTTTACACCGGTTTGTTCAATGATTGCATTGATAGTTTTACCTCTTTGGCCGACTACATCACCAATCTTAGCCGGGTCTATCTTGATTTGTACAATCTTAGGTGAATAAGGACCGACTTCCGTACGTGGTTTGGCAATACATGGAGCCATAATATCATTTAAAATATAAGTTCTGGCTTCTTTGGTTCTATAAACCGACTTTTCAATAATTTCCCTTGTTAAACCGTGGATTTTAATATCCATCTGAATTGCAGTAATCCCTTTATCGGTACCGGCAACCTTAAAGTCCATATCGCCAAAGAAATCTTCCAGACCCTGGATATCCGTTAAGATAATATAATCCTCATCCGTTTCACCGGTTACAAGACCGACGGAAATACCGGCTACCATGCTTTTAATGGGAACACCTGCAGCCATTAAGGATAAGGTGGATGCACAAATGCTGCCCTGGGAGGTGGAACCATTGGATTCTAAAACTTCCGACACGGTACGGATTGCATAGGGAAATTCTTCTTCCGTTGGAAGAACCGGAATCAAGGCTCTCTCTGCCAATGCCCCGTGGCCGATTTCACGTCTTCCCGGGCCTCTGGAAGGTTTTGTTTCACCTACGGAATAAGACGGAAAGTTGTAATGATGCATATATCTTTTGGAAGTTTCGTTTTCATCAATTCCATCTAATTTTTGAATCTCAGCTAAGGCACCTAATGTTGTAATGGTAAGAACCTTGGTTTGTCCACGCGTAAACATAGCAGAACCATGGGTCCTGGGCAGAATATCAACTTCTGATGCAAGATGTCTGATCTGTGTAATTGCCCTTCCGTCAGGACGTTTAT
>JAATEU010000332.1 GCA_015655565.1 Clostridiales bacterium | reverse complement strand
GCTTTAATCAGAAACAAATATCACATTGAACAGGGTGTATACATTAATCTTGAGAAAAAAATTACGGTTGCTGCCGGTATGGCAGGAGGCAGCACGGATGCAGCTACTGCTTTATATGGCATGAACCGCCTCTTTAATTTAAAACTATCCAAAACGGATTTAATGGATTTAGGCCTCCTTCTTGGTGCGGATGTGCCGTATTGCATTATGAGAGGTACCGCTCTGTCTGAGGGCATCGGCGAAATACTAAACCCATTGCCCCCTTTCCCGGCCTGCCATATTTTAATAGTCAAACCAGGTATAAGTGTATCAACAAAATATGTATATGAGAACCTGAAGCTGGACGAGAATACAAAACATCCTGATATAGATGGAATCATTCATTGTATAAAGCAAAAGGATCTTAAAGGGGCCGCCGGACTTTTTGGCAATGTGCTTGAAACAATAACGGAAAAAGATTATCCTGTTATCCGGGAAATTAAGGAAAAGATGCTTGATTATGGTTCTATCGGCTCCTTAATGAGCGGAAGCGGCCCTACCGTATTCGGATTATTTGACAACCTGAAGCTGGCAGAAAAAGCCTTCTATCAATTTAAGATCAGTGATCTGGGTAAGCAGGTATTCCTAACGGATTTATATCATCCCTACTATTAAGTTTTTTCCATGCCTCTCCGATAATTACCATATATATTTAAATAATTATTCTGCCAAGGAGGGTGCACGTTATGGGTTTAAATGAAATTCATGCTGCTTCGGCTTCATACGGAAGCACAAAAACAAACCGGACAAAGAGCAAGACCGCAATGGATAAGACAGAAACAAAAAATAATCAGGATACACCATCCGCTGTTTACGAGAAAAGTACAGACAGCCAAACAAAGAAAACAGAATTTAAACAGGATACGGCAACCATATCCCAATTAAAGGCGGAAGCCGAAAAACGAAACGGACAATTACGGGACTTAGTTAAAAAAATGCTTCTAAAACAAGGACAGACTTTCGATGAATCCACTATGTACCAACTATTAAGAGAAGAGAAGGTACACGTTGACAAAGAAACCGCAGCACAGGCAAAAGCAGACATTGCCGAAGACGGATACTGGGGTGTAGAACAAACCTCCGACCGTTTAGTATCCTTTGCCAAAGCACTCACCGGCGGCGATCCGGATAAAACCGACGAAATGATAGCTGCTGTTAAGAAAGGTTACGAACAGGCTGCAAAAGCCTGGGGTGGTGAATTACCGGATATCTGTAAACAAACACTTGATGCAACTTTAGAAAAATTAGAGGCCTGGAAAAATTCCGAGGCGGAGCCGGAAGAATAAATGATAATTTGTGCATGTTGCAACAGACCCTTACATAAATCATGTACACCTGAATAAGCCCCTTTTTGGCTTATTCAGGTGTACATGATTTTATTAACATAAGACGCCTGCCCCTTGGCAGGTAGTGCCGTTTTGGCATAAATATTCCAGATCCGGTAAATTATATCAGCCTATCAACCTTTTTCATTATAATTAATTTATCACCGATTTTTAAACTGTTATCTTCTAATCCGTTCAATTCTTTGATTCTATCCACAGTAGTGTAATATTTTTTTGCAATATTCCACAAGCTGTCTTGGTTTTTAACAATATATCCCACGATACTTGGCATCATCTGCAATTTCGTATAATCTAAATCATAAGCTTCAATATCCGTAATGATGGGCTCCGTTATAGAATCAAATACAATTGCATTTAACCCAATACCTGCCTTAACTTCAATTTCCTCACCGTCAAGCATCATGACACTTAGCTGTTCCAATGCAGGTTTTACATGATATATACTGGCAGGTTTAATACCTTTCACTTCAATGGTCTGTGTAAAAGGTATAATGCCCTTTACCGAATCAAGCGGTTTATTGTCATCTGCACAAATATAAAGAATCTGAACATCCAGGACACCATTTACTTCTAACCCATTCTCTACCGGCTCGATTTCATCCACTTTAATTTCACCGGATGCATGGCATACCTGAAGGATTTCCGGCTGGCTGCCCATAATCTTAACCCGGTCGTTAACACGGACCTTACTGTTATTCTTAACCAAAAGCTCTTCGTAGTGGGCATCTTTTATAACCGGGACCAGCTCTTTTACCGGTGAGTATACATCATTCAGCAATTCCAGTTCTTCCTCTTCGTATATCTTAATTCCCATCTCCAATACTACTTCAACATCAATAATCCGTTCTTCTCCATCTGCATCAGGCATCACTTCCAGGCTTTTGCCTGCAACGGAAAAATCAATATTATCTACCATATCTTCCAAACATCCGTTGCACTCAATTGTGGTACTAAAAGGAAACTCCGTCTCAAAATATTCTACCGGGTTATCTTCATTTTCACTTGCATATAATATAAATACCAGTACTTCACCTTTTTCCGTGAATTTATTCTCTAACAGTCTTACCTCAGGATTCCTCAGCTCAATTTCACTATATAGAATTTCTGAAATATTTCCTTTGTTTGACGGCAAATGAATCTGATCTTTCACTCGGTAGGTATCTTTTTTATCCACTGCTATATCCGTTACGGTAATATTCTTATTCACAAATTGAACATCGTCATCGCCTTCTATGGAAACTGCCGTAGCTTCATCATACAATTCCTCTACCAGGACGGTAAGCCGGACTATGGCTTTGGCACTAATCTTCCTGGAATTAATTAATCCGGTGGTCAGGTCCTCTAATTCCCAATTAATGACGGCTTCATCTCCGGCACAGGCATCTTCTAAATGAACCACTTCGTCAAATGGCACTTCACCTGACATATTATGTACCGGTCTGACATTCTCATCACTTAAATATAACATATTAAAATAAAGAGCGCCCTTTACCATCAATTTACCATTTAGCATCTTAACATCGTTAATCTTAATAGCGCCCTGTTCTTTAATAATTTTAGAAATGTCGGGTTTCACATCCGGAACATTAAAATCATCATCTAAGGTAAGCTGAAGGCTGCTTTGACATTTCAATTTATTCATGTGAACATTTTTCTTAATCAGCTCCACAAAAAATCCCTCCTTGTCTTTTACCATATCATATTCGGCAGGCATATTTTTTATGATTAAAGAATTTTCAATAATAAAAAAAGCTTCAATTTATGCAGTGCATAAACTGAAGCATGTCTTATCTTAAGTTATTCTTATCAGCACAGCATCATCTGTACATCTTTTGTAAGCACATCCGCATAGCTGAACGACATAGTTTTAAAAGCATCACTATCGGCATCATCAATTTTTATCAGAAAAATACTAGGATAAGTTTCTGTAATAATGCCTTCTGTTATATCCATCTTATTTCTTCCTTTATTCGCTTTAATTTTTACTCTGCTTCCTACATGACTTACTATTTCTCTGCGAACCTTGCTGACATCTGCCTGTTTCATCATAATAACAGCCTCCTTAAAGGTAGTACATTTTATATTAGTACCTTGAGAATATTGATATGGTTTCAAATTCTCCGGACATAAGTATCGAAAATACAACTGTTGTTACTATAACATGATATTCCCGGTATGTCAACAAATATTCTGACAACTTGAATTTTTTAGCTGACTTGTATAATAAAAGAGGCTAAATATAATTGTATTTTATTACAAGGTTTTGTTATTATTTTACATAATTTAAAATTCAAAATATTTTCATCAGTAATTATGCACAATCATTTAATTGTTTATAATATAATATCAATTATTTTAACGATAATTAAGCTTATTTATTATTTTTATCATTAAATTTAAGTGCCAATTATAAAAACAGCCTGGAAATACTGCAAAATGCTTTTTCCAGACTGTATTTGCCGCCTAACTAACCCGTTTCATTGAAACACTACGCTTTTGTCAATAAATTCCGTTTTCACCACAACATACGGATATGTAACTGCATTGGTTACGTAATCAGTTTCGGAAGGACCTATCAGGTTTGTATCAATATAGACTGCATTGGAGGTTAAAAACAATTCATCTACCGAAATACTGTAGCCTCCTGTCGATTGTTCTCCATATCCTACTACAATATACAAATTCTCTGCGTTTGAATAGGATAATTTAAAAGGTTCCTTCTTCTTTTCATTTATTATTTCCATCAACTGTTCAGGTACATCTGCGTCCTCTACCACTGTAAACTCCAAAT
>JAATEU010000412.1 GCA_015655565.1 Clostridiales bacterium | reverse complement strand
TATGCTCTGGTTCTGGGTGTTAATGTCCCTTGTATGTTTTATGATGAAGATGTTGTTAATCAGGCAGGAATTGATTTGCCTGAACAAATGAATTATGAACAGTTCTTTGATATTTGTAAGACAATCTATGAGAAAACCGGAGTACAGACCGACCTGGATTACGGGAAGGAAGAGACATACCTTAATCTTTATTTAAGAGATAAGGGATATTATCTGTTTGATGAAAGCGGAACAAAACTCGGAATACCGGATTAGCAGCCATTAGTAGATTTCTTCCAGATGTATGTTGATGGCTTGCAGGAAGGATATATGGTCTCCCCTGAAACGTTTATGGAACTTGATCCCAGTTCAATAGAGCAGAATACGCTGGTTCTTGGAAAGTCCTGGTGTACGATTTTATTCTCTAACCAGATGTCATCAATTGTAGCAGCATCCGGAAAGAATATTGGAGTCACCTCGGTACCGGCTGATAATTTAAAGAATCTTCAATTTATTAAACCAAGTCAGTATTTTGCACTTTCCGCTAACTCTGAGAATAAGGAAGAGGCCGTTAAGTTTATCAACTGGTTTGTTAATAATAATGAGCCCAATGAAATTCTATTAGGGGAAAGAGGAATCCCGGCAAATACAGAAGTTTCCAATTATATTGCGCCTCTGATGAGCGAAACAGATCAGGAAGTAATTGAATTTGTTAACAAGGTAAGTGAAAATTGTTCTGAAATCAGCCCGCCGGTACCGGAATGGGCAAGTGAGGTTAGTGCCAATGTCAGCGAAGAACTTGAGGCAGTATGCTATGGTAAATTGACACCGGAAGAAGCTGCAAAGGAGTTCTTCGAACAAGCAAATGAAATCCTGTCCGCAAATAAATAGAATTTATTTGAATTAAGAAGCAACGGGTTGTTGGAATCCAAAAGAATTCTGGCAACCCGATTTTTACAAAAGGAGACATTAATGAAGCATAAAACTTTCAAAAGTTGGATAAATCAGAGAGATACAGTCGGTTTTATATGTACATTGCCCTTTACAATAGGATTTTTGGCCTTTACACTGATACCGATTTTAGCATCATTATACTATTCATTTACTGATTTTACTATACTTTCAAAGCCCAATTTCGTTGGATTAAAAAACTATATACAACTTTTTACCAGGGATAAGGATTTCCTTCAATCATTAAAAGTGACTATCTATTATGCGGTTGTTTCCGTTCCGTTAAAACTAATATTTGCGTTAATTGTTGCAATGCTATTGGTGAAATCTACAAAACTCTCCGCAATTTACAGAGCCATATATTATCTCCCTTCCATTATTGGTTCAAGTGTTGCTGTCTCGGTTTTATGGAAAAGAATGTTTGCCTCCGACGGGATATTAAATTCTTTGCTGGCTGTGGTTGGCATTAATACAAATTTCCCATGGCTCGGGAACACAAAAACAGCAATATGGACATTAATTATTCTGGCGGTATGGCAGTTCGGTTCGTCAATGTTAATATTTTTAGCAGCATTAAAGCAGATTCCGTCCAGTCTTTATGAAGCGGCACGTGTAGACGGAGCAGGTCCTTTGAAACTGTTTATCAATATAACCCTGCCGATGTTATCCACGACTATTTTCTTTAATCTCATAATGCAGACGATAACAGCATTTATGGCATTTACACAGTGTTATATCATTACGGGCGGAAAACCTTTAAATTCGACATTGTTTTATGCAGTTTATATGTATCAGCAGTCATTTGACTATTCCCACTTCGGATATGGCGCTGCAATGGCATGGATTATGCTTATCATTATAGCTGCAGTTACCTTGATTATTTTTAAGACTTCTGACCGCTGGGTATATCGGGAGGGGGAGCAATAAATGATTAAAAAAAGGTCGATACATAGAATTAATTATCATATTCTGGTAATCGTATTTGGCTCTGTCATGATATATCCATTAATTTGGATGCTTATGAGTTCGTTTAAGGAAACAAATACAATTTTCAGAAATGTAAGCAAATTAATCCCTGATAAGTTTATCGTTGAAAATTATATAAATGGATGGAAAGGATTTGGCGGGGTTTCATTTGGAACATTTTTTAAAAATTCATTTATTGTCACGATTACGGCTACTGTAGGAGCGGTTTTTTCATCCTCCATTGTTGCATATGGGTTTTCCAGATTTCAGTTTAAATTCGGAAAACCATTGTTTGTATGTATGCTGCTGTCTATGATGCTTCCTTATCAGATTGTGATGGTTCCGCAATATATCATGTTTAATAAATTAGGATGGTCGGGAACCTATTTACCATTAACGGTTCCATACTTTTTTGGACAGGGGTTTTTTATTTTTTTGATCATGCAGTTTATTGACAGAATTCCCAGAGAATTGGACGAAGCAGCTAAAATAGACGGTTGTTCTTACTATGCAATCTTTTCAAAAATTATTTTACCGTTAATTAGTCCGGCCTGCATTACAAGTGCTATTTTTTCTTTTATGTGGAGATGGGATGATTTTCTGGGTTCATTACTTTATCTGAATAAGCCGACACTTTATACGATAAGCTATGCGTTAAAGCTGTTTTGTGATCCGTCTTCAACTTCTGATTATGGAGCGATGTTTGCAATGGCCGTATTATCAATTCTGCCCATAATGGTTTTATTCATTGCATTTCAAAAGTATTTGGTTGACGGCATCAGTACATCGGGCTTAAAGGGATAAAAGGAGGTGTTTCACAATGAAATATGATTTTGAAACGGTTATAAACAGAAGGCCGCTGGGTTCTTCAAAATGGAATAGAATGTGGGAGAGAAATCCGAATACACCGGACGGAATTGTTCCATTTTCAGCCGCCGATATGGAGTTTGTTCCTCCGCCGGAGTTATTAAAAGGATTGCGGGAGTTTATTGGAAGAGATGTTTTTGGCTATACTTGTGCTACGGATGCCTACTATGAATCGGTATATTCATGGTTTAAAAGACGTCTTAATTATTCCATAGACAAAAAATGGATTGTAGAGGCGCCCGGAATAGTGCCGGCAATCGATCAGATGGTTCCTGCTTTTACAGAACCGGAGGATGCAGTTGCTGTTTTAAGCCCCGGATATCATCCTTTTTATAATGCGGTTAAAAAAAGCAGGAGAAAACTTATCGAGGTACCCTTGACAATAAACCATGATACTTATGATATTGATTTTCAAGCTCTGGAAAAAGAGCTTGAAAGACCGGAAGTGACCTTAATGATCTTTTGCAATCCTTATAATCCGGCCGGAAGGGTATGGTCCAAATCTGAATTGGAAACACTAAATAACTTATGCAGGGGAAATAGTGTATTTTTAATTTCCGATGAAATACATTGTGATCTGATTTTACCCGGATATCAATTCTGCTCGTTTGCAAATCTTGGTGAAGAAGTGCTGAATAATTGCGCAATATGTACTGCTCCAAGCAAAACATTTAATATTGCAGGCTTTCAGGTTTCAAATATTTTGGTAGCGAATCCTGTCTACAGAAAAAAGATGGAGCAAAGTAAGGGCTATTATTCATTAAACGCTTTAGCTTATAAAGCATGCGAAATAGTATACAATGAATGTGAAGGCTGGCTGGATGAATTGTTGCTTGTTTTAAATGAAAATAAGAAAATTGTTAAGGAATTCATGAATCATAATATTCCTCAGGTGCATGTATTTGATTTACAGGGAACTTATCTTCAATGGATGGATTTCCGCCCTTTGGGTATGAATAAAGACGAATTGGAAAAGAAACTGGTTGATAATTATATCTATTTTAGTGAAGGTTATGGATTTAGTAATTATGGAGAAGGCTTTGAACGTATGAATTTAGCCTGCCCTGCGAAGGTTGTTAAAGAGGGTTTGGAGAGAGTATATCAGGCCGTGGGGTAATGATTGGAAACCTGCAAATAAAAGTCTTAAGTAGAAGATAATCATGAGGTGAGAGATGAAAAACGAAGAACTGTTAACAAAAATTCATTTGGTTGTTGAAAAGCTTATTCATTTAGGCGGAGGTGATTATGGTAAGGACAAAATGGTCGATGATGGAACTTGCAGCAAGGGCTTGATTCAAAGGGATGTCGGAATTGAAGAATGGGATTGGCCGCAGGGAATTGGTCTTTATGGTTTATACAAGCTTCAGGGGTATTATGGCGATAAAAGGTATATGGAATTTTTTGAAAACTGGTATGCCACTAATTTGAAGGTTGGTTTGCCGTCTAAAAATATTAATACAACTGCACCGTTACTTCCTTTAATCAATATTTTTGAAGAAATGAAAGAACCGGAAATATACAGACAGATATGTACAGACAGAGCAAATTGGTTGATTGATGAATTGCCTAAAACAAAAGATGCCGGCTTCCAGCATGTTACCAGTGCAATAAGAAATAGAAATGACGTGATGCTGCATGAAGGGCAATTGTGGGTTGATACTCTTGTGATGGCGGTTCTGTTTTTGAATGAGGCAGGACGGAAGTTTGGTAATTTAAAATGGATAGAGGAAGCTTTACATCAATTTCTTATACATATCAAATATCTTTATGAAAAAAAGACAGGCCTTTTTTATCATGGCTGGAGCTTCGAAAAACAGGACAATTTTGGAAACATTTTTTGGTGCCGCGGAAATTCATGGTATACTTTTGGAGTAATGGATTATATTCAGGCATGCGGAGATAATCTTAATAAGGGAAGTAAACAATTCCTTACAGATACATACAAAGCTCAGGTGGATAAGCTGGCTGAACTACAGGCGCCTTCCGGTCTTTGGCATACGGTTCTGACAGATGCTTCCAGTTATGAAGAGGTTTCCGGATCCGCGGCGATAACTGCAGGAATACTAAAGGGAATCAAATTAGGAATTCTTGAGGATTCTTTTAAAAATGTGGCTGAAAAAGCACTTGCGGCAATTTGTGCCAATGTGAAAGAAGACGGTACTGTTTTAAATGTATCGGCTGGAACAGGAATGGGAATGAATGAAGAACATTATAAAAATATTGCAATCAGGCCGATGGCATATGGACAGTCGCTGACATTGATTGCATTATGTGAAGCATTAACATCATAAAATTATTTGTTTGATTAGGCTTTTGCAATTTGCGGGAAGTAAGGAGCGATTTGGTGAACGTAGTGGGGCTACGTTTCCAAGAACTTGGATAGTATGAATAAATCTCCGGAAAAGAACAGTAAAAAGTAGTGCACATACCCGTGCACATATCAGCACAGCAAAAAATCCCTTGAAAAATCAAGGGATTACAAAAGCGCGAGACGGGATTCGAACCCGCGACCCTCGCCTTGGCAAGGCGATACTCCACCACTGAGCCACTCGCGCATATTCATGTGTTTTTGGGACCTGTTTACGTCCCAGACACATGACATAGTATAATATAATCTGGTTGGCTTGTCAATACTTTATTAATTTTTTGTTTAATATATTTATTTCATGTAATTAATACATTTTAAGGCTGATAACATAATCATTTTTCTTAAAAGAGATATTACTGATATTATCCAGATGCACTGTTTTAACATCAACCCACAGCTCTTCTGCCGTTACAAGCAGATGGGCCAGGCATACGCCTATGTCTATTAACTTTACTTCATTTAAAACGTCTGATAAAAATATACCCTTTTTACAGAAAATATGAATCCGGTTATCATATACAACCAACCGCCAGGGCTGGCTGTTCATGCTGGAGGGTGACAGACGTGCAGCCTGAACCATGGCCTTGATGTTCTTGTTTACTTCATTTTTAAATATTGCAACATCATCCATAGGCAGACGCTTTGCTTTATCTGCCGACCGGTATATCTCATGCTCAGCTTCCCCAAAGGCAAGTGTTATAACATAATCAAGCTTTGGTTTTTCAGCTTTATTTTTCTTTGGTTTTAACATGCCCAAATAACAGGAACCAAGGCCTTTTGCAGTCATATATAAGGAGACCTGCTGTATCAGATAGCCTGCATTCATCTGATAGCCCTGTTTATTTTCAGAATATAATACGAAATAATAAGGTGCTTTTGTGGTTAATGCACCACTAAAATATTTCTTAAAATCTGAATGTTCCAATAATTTATAATTAACAGTAATATCCTGAAATAACATAGGCATACTTTGTGCAAAACCCAATATACTATCCAGCAAGCTTTGATCCAGCGGAACCATTTTATATCTTCTTACCGTCTTTCTGACAAATATTGCTTCATATAAATTCATAACCGACTCCCATCCCATGATGATTAAACATTAGTTTCAAACATATTAAATAAACTTTAAATTATAAATAAACTTTAATTACGAAACTTAGATTAGGCATGCTTTTCCAAAGCAATCTTCTTATAATAAAGAGGCGAAATCCCGTAATATTTTTTAAATAATTTACTAAAATGGTAAACATCTTCATAGCCCACACGATTGGCGATGCTTTTAATACTGCCGC
>JAATEU010000500.1 GCA_015655565.1 Clostridiales bacterium | reverse complement strand
TCCCGGAGGCAAAAACGGCACAAAAACCAGTGCAGTGTTGTTCCACGATGAGATTACAGTAGGTTCTTAATAAATCTGCGGGAATCTCATCATCAAAAATACAGATTGATTTTGTACCTGCCGGGACAGCCGATGCCTTGTAATTTAATAATTGATTCTGCAAGCTTAATATCCGCCCTTTCAGGGAGAAATTTTCATCCTTCAGTTGTTTTACGGCGTCCTGTATCTCATAGGGCCTGGCGGATAATAAAACCGAGATATCCGTTACGCTTTTTTCTTTTATTTTATAATCCTGCAATGCCCTTATTCCGCAAAGCATACTGATTCTGACGCCGCCTTTATATTTCTGGAAGGAGATAATCTTAATCCCGCCTATTTCCCCGGTATAGGATACATGGGGTGCACAGCAGGCACAGACGTCATAGCGCGGTATCGTCACAATACGTATTTCCCCGGTTAATTCTTTTTTGCTTCTGTAATCCAAAACAGCCAGTTCGTTTTCGGAGGGGCAGGTGGTTTTGACAGGCAGATTTTCATAAACAGCCCGGTTTGCCTCCAGTTCAACTTTACGGATATCGGTTTCGGATAAATCACCGTTAAAATCTATGATAATTGCTTCTCTTCCCATATGAAAGCCAATATTATCATATCCAAAATGCTTATGGACCAATCCGGATATGATATGTTCCGCCGTATGATGCTGCATAAGGTCAAAACGCCTTGCCCAGTCAATCTGCCCGGTGACCGTTCCGCCGATAGTAAGGGGAGCGGATATGGTGTGATAGATAATACCGTCGTCTTCCTGCACATCTAAAACAACCGCATTACCGAGGGTTCCCCTGTCGGAGGGCTGTCCGCCGCCTTCCGGAAAAAATGCGGTTGCGTCTAAAGTGACCACATAAACCGGATCGCAGTTGGAATCCCGGCCTGCATGGCTGATACAGGTTAAAACGGTTGCCTGAAATGACCGCATATGACTGTTCTGATTGTATAATTGAATCGTTGACTGACTCATATAAAGTACATCCTTTCTTCTTAATAATCCTCTTTATTTCAATATATCATAAATTAAGGAATGAAACAATTGGATTTAGAGCCATTATATTAGATTGCTGATAATTCAATTATTATTATTATATTTTCGCCATTCGAAGGGAGACATGCCAAATTTTTGTTTAAAAGCTCTGGAAAAATTTATATCACTATTATAACCAATCGCATAGGCAATATCGCATATAGGATTACAGGTTTCTTGTAGTAAGTGTAAGGATTTTTTAAGCCTGAAGTTTATTAAGTAATCTTGTATGGTAATATGCATATTTTTTTTAAATATTTTTCCTAAATAAGAGCGGCTTAGATTACAAAATGCGGCAACTTCTTCAACAGTTGCAATTGATTGATAATGATTTTCTATATATCGTATTGCTTTTTCAATATAGAATTTACTCATATCAATACTTTGTTTGAGACAATTATTTATAGAAGAATGAAGATAAAGTTGGTCAAAAAACAAATATAAATGACCTAACAATGCTTGCGTTGATGATTCGGGATTATTAATTATATATAATAAATGTTCTTTTAAATTATTAAAAATATCAGTGCCATTTTTTTGCGTAGTATAAACGGGTTCAGCTGGAGACAGACCACAGGAATACAGAAGATTTGCTGCATTTACTCCATCAAATTCTATCCAAATATAATGCCAAGGCTCTGTTTCATCTGCAAGATAGGAATGAGGACTTCCTGGTATAATGAGAAATCCATTTCCTGCTTTTAATACACCCTCATAACTTGGATACTTTGTACCAAAATCGGCAAAATAAGTACCTTTTCCAGACAAAATAAAATGAAACATATAGTGGTTTCTAATAACCGGGCCAAAAAAATGTAATGGAACACACTTTTCTTCTCCAATTTGGAAAAGATTCAGATCAAGAAAATTAGTTTGATTAAAAACAAAGTGTTTAAAATTTCTCATATTTTCTCCTTTGCTAAGTGGTGTGTGACTATAATAATTGAGTTAAATATTATATAGTAATAATTACACTTTTATCTGCGCTAAAGATGTATGATTTTGTGGGATTTTATAACTTAAAATCTCTTGTTTAGAATTATATAATAATATTATAGTGTAGTCAAATAGATAAAAAGATATATTTGTTATTATTTACTAAAAATGTAGAGCGTATTAATTATTAAAAATCAATTAATTTAGACTTATCATAAATTAATATTTGTTTTGACATAATTAAAATAATATACAAAATGATATCTGAACATACAAAATAGAGACAAAATAACACAAAAGGTTATTATTACAGCTCACAAAGGCATTGTCTATATTCTACAAGAAGTAGTATAATAATGATAGTTAATATATAAGTAATTTTATAAAAAGGCGCCTTGATATAAAATACTTTGTATAAAACTAAACATAATATGTAATTAAGAGAGGTATTAATATGAAAAAGTCTGAATTTGTAAGTTTGATTTTAGTAGTTTGCTTAATGACCAGTCTATTTACCGGATGCGGATCGAAGCAAACCTCTAATGGTTCTAATGAGGCAACCGGTTCTAGTGATGGGGACAATAGTATTAATAGCGAGGCAAATAAAAGTACCGGTAGTGATGAAAAAGTAACACTTGATATGTTTGGATGGGAAATATACCAAAAGACCGGTATGGAAGCATTAGCGGCCGCATATACGGAAGAACATCCAAATGTTACGATTCAAGTTAATATTTCTACATGGAGTGAGTATTGGACAAAATTAGAGGCAATGGCTAACAGCAATAGTCTTCCTGATATCTTTTGGATGCATACAAATGAATTTTCAAGATATGCAGAATCAGACTTGCTTGCGGACTTAACAAATTTGTACGATGATGTAGAAGAAAATTATTATAGAAATCATTTTCCGGAAAGTTTAATTGA
>JAATEU010000075.1 GCA_015655565.1 Clostridiales bacterium | reverse complement strand
TTTATGGTGGTTAATTGAGTTGTAAAGTCTACGTCATCTGTTACAAAGGCTTCCGACGCAACGATTTTACCGCCAAGAGCTGCTGCTTCGTCTGCAAAAGCCTGCATAACACCCGTACTGTATGAATCACTGTTATTATAAATAATGGCTATGTTTTTCTTTCCTAACGTTTCCACGGCATATTTCGCCATAGTCTGGCCTTGAAGCGGATCCGTAAAGCATAAACGGAACGCATTGGGATATTCTGTTAATCCTGCAGCCGAACCGGAAGGCGTAATCTGGAAAATTCCATCTACGTTGGTCTGTTCCGCAATAGCGAGCCCCGGCTCACTGGTTACCGTACCAAGCAATGCCTGAATTTCATTATCCATTAAGCTGTTATAAGCAGATACAACGGTTTCGGTACTGGATTCATCATCTTTAAAATCCAATTTTAATTTTATAGTTTTGTCCCCGACTTTAACTCCCCCTGCCTCATTAATTTCAATAACGGCAATATCCGCTCCCTGTTTAACAGAGTTACCGTAAGATGCAGCTTTACCTGTTAATGGCCCAAGTCCGCCAATTAAAAATTCGTCAGAACTTCCCGTGTCTTTTTTACCGCAGCCGGTTAATGCACCTATTGTCATTATTCCGGTTAAACCAAAACATAAAACTTTTTTTAATGATTTTTTCATAAAAATTCCTCCCTTTAAATATATTAATAATTAATTAAGTCAGATGCAGCAACACTTTGAACTTATTTCATATTAATGCGCTAAAGTAATATGATGAAAACAACCTATATTCGTACTGGTCCACATCTTATACCCTAACAAATATAATTAAAATATACAGATATAAAACCAGGCGTCCAAAAAACCATATCCCTGAACGCCTTTTTTATGCATCTATATTACTATTGTAAATTATGTTTGTCAACTGAAAATTTAATAGTAAAATACTGGTTATTCAAATTTTATCTGCCCTGCTTTTATCTTCTGTGGAAAATTATAAATTATCATGACTGATTAATTCCCCGCCGCATTTGTCGCAGAACTCCAGGCCTGCCAGGGTTATCCCGCCGCAATCGGGGCATATCATCTTTTCAGGCAATATTTCCTTCTCTACGATTTCATACTCCGGCTCCTCTTCTGTTTTTACCGTATTGCCCAACAGCCGGTCCTTTTTACCCGCAGGAACGGTTTCCTGTACCGGGGCCTGCCGTTTTAATTTTTTAAATAAAAACATATTCCTTCCTCACTAACTATACTTGCTTCATTATAATTGGTTATCAATATTATTGGTTATCAATTTCAACTGTTTTGAAGGCACCGTATTAATCATCACAATATTTTAGTTTTTTTGCTCCAGCATAGGTACAGCCGTCTTTTGGGAAGTTCCCCGCATTTCAATATAAGGCACACCTTTTTTTTCAATATAATTCCTTGTAATAATAACTTTTCCTATATTTTCATCTTTGGGAATCTCATACATGATATCCAGCATAAATTCTTCAATGATCGCACGCAATGCCCTTGCACCTGTCTTTTTTTCCAAAGCTTTCTGAGCTATTGCATCCAGTGCTCCTTCATCAAATTCCAATAAAACTTCATCCAGCCGCAAAAGCTTCTGATATTGTTTTAATATGGCATTTTTGGGCTCTTTCAGAATTTTTACCAACATATCTTTCGTTAAGCCTTCTAAAGCATATATAATGGGAAGACGTCCGATAAATTCCGGAATCATGCCGAATTCCCGAAGATCCTCTACGGCAACCTTCTGAAGAAGGTTGAGATCATTATCGTATTTATCCTTTAAATCAGCACTGAATCCAATGGAGGACTGCTTATTCAGCCTTGATTTTATAATATTTTCCAGTTCCGGGAAAGCCCCGCTGCAGATAAACAAAATATTCCTGGTATTAACCGTAGTCATGGGAACCATAGCATTCTTACTGGAAGCCCCTACGGGAACCTCAATATCACTGCCCTCTAAAAGCTTCAGCATACCCTGTTGAACCGATTCGCCGCTTACATCCCTGTTGTTGGTATTCTTCTTTTTCGCTATTTTATCTATTTCATCAATGAAAATAATCCCGCGTTCTGCTTTTTCCACCTCATTATCAGCTGCTGCCAGTAATTTAGACACAACGCTTTCCACATCGTCACCAATATAACCGGCTTCCGTCAGGGAAGTAGCATCCGTAATAGCCAGAGGTACATTTAAAAGTCTTGCCAGGGTTTTCACCAAATAGGTTTTACCGCTTCCGGTGGGTCCAATCATAAGCATATTGGATTTTTCAATTTCAATATCATCCATGGTATTTGTCATAACTCTTTTATAATGATTATAAACCGCTACGGATATAACTTTTTTCGCATGCTCCTGTCCTATCACATATTCATCCAGCTGTCCCTTTATTATATGAGGGGACGGAATATTTTTGACATCCAGGATTTTATCCTCTTTCTCCTTCTCCTCTTCCGGTTTTTTCTTTTTTAACTTCTGACTTTTCGGAATCTCATTCTGCATATTATTAAGATTCATTAAATTTGGGGGAAATCCCATCATTTCCATGTAAGGTGTCCCATTATTATTAATGGTATCAAAGGTTTTCTGCATACAGTCAGAACAAATGCAGATATTATTCGGAATGCGGATCATCTTCCCAACCTTGCTTTCAGGTCTTCTGCAAATATAACATACGGCTTCATAATCATTCTTATCCTTTGCCTCTTTTGAATTCTTATCCCCGGAACCGTTACTGCCTTTGTCAACACTATCTATATCATTATTATTTTTATCATTATCCATATAGCTTTCTCTCCTTTATCTTAAACCAATGGCCTACTTATTGAGTCGCTGTCTACCGCAAGCTGTTTTCTATACGCTTTTCATGAAAATACGGGATTCGACGGCGCCAAAACAAGTCCAACTTTACTTGTTTTGTGCATATCAAAAGTAACTATCAGCCGGTACCGACCGAATAGTTACAATTAATACATGAATATCATTATATCGTACACCTTGCGTGTATACAATAGTATAAACTTAAAATTTTTATTAATAATAAAAATTATGTAACTTTAAAATAACCGGGAACTGTATCCAAACAGAAAGGGCAGTGGACAGTGCCCCTTCCATTTGGAAAGCAATCCCCGGTTTCCAAATCAAAATTGGTTTACCTTTATTATCAAATTTAATTCTACTCTGTTTCCGGATTATTTCCAAGCTGCACAACAATTTCCTTTTCTACAAATTTACCATTCGAGCTTCTCATAACCGTAATGGTAACATCCGTTCCGGCACGGTAGGAAGTGACTTTTTCCCTAAGCTGTGTACCGGCTGTAATTTCAGTATCATTTACCTTGGTAATGATATCTCCTGCTATGATACCTGCTTTATCGGCGCTGCCATCCTTAACAGCAGATGTAACATATACTCCTACAGGCCAGCTATAGGTATTAGAAATATCTTCCGTTACATCCTCAATGTAAACTCCAAGATATCCCTTTTCATCATCTGCTAATATTTCACGGTTCATCAGCTCATTTATAATTGGCTGGGCCCTGGAAATAGGAATTGCAAAACCCATACCTTCTACTTCACTGGAAGCATATTTAACCGTATTAATGCCTATTACTTCACCTTTAATATTCAGTAATGCACCGCCACTGTTGCCCGGATTAATAGCAGCATCCGTCTGTAATAAAACCATGGTCTTATCTTCCAATTGTACTTCCCTGTCCTTTGCACTGACGTAACCAACCGTCGTAGATTGTCCATAACCTAATGCATTACCGATTGCAATGGCCATCTCGCCGACTTTAACGGATTCCGAATCACCTAATTCGGCAACCTTAATGGCAGATAAGGTTTCTTGTTCAATTGTACTTAAATCAATGGAAATAACAGCAAGATCGGCGGCAGCATCCGTTCCCTTAATAATAGCTTCCGCTTCCGTACCATCGATAAACATTATCTTAATGGGATCGGCGCCTTCTACTACATGATTATTCGTTGCAATCAGAAGTTCCTCGTCATTTTTTCCTACGATAATACCGGAACCGCCACCCTCATTCTCCTGGTCAAACTGTTGTCCAAACCAATCATAGGATTGAGTGTAAGTTGTTGTAATGGTTACAATGGACGGCATGGTCGCATCAACCACATTGGTAATATCCGTTTTTTGCTGTATGGTATCCTGGGATACGGTAGTTGAAGCAATTTTTTGTTCTGCTTCTGCGGACGGGTTTATATTTAGCTTAAAGCCTCCAAATGCCCCGGTATCATCTCCAAAACTTATGGAAATCGGTGCTGCATCCGGATTAATTCTATAATATGCTACATTAAAACCAATAAAACATGCACCTGCAATTACGCCAAAGACAACCGCACCTAAAACAAACTTTACTGTTTTCTTTAAGAATCCCGGAATTTTAGTTTTTTTCTTTTTATTATTTTCCGGGGAAATATCAAATACATGATTATCACAGTTATTATAGGAAGTCCGTTCCTGTCCGTAATCCCGATTGTTTTCGAAAGCATTGCCATAAGGCCCGTTCTCATAAGACGGAGCCGTTTGATTAGCTGATGAAGCTGCAATCTGTTCGGCCCAGAAACTATACGTTGAAGTACTATTGTTTTTCATTGTACCATCCGGCCCCTCCGGATTATTGCTATCCGGGTTACTGATGTTATTAATGTTATTATCAATATTATTGCTTATGATACTACCGTTACTATCGTCATTACCCGAGTCATTTCTTACATCTGAAGCAGCACTGTTTACTTGATTGTCATTGTCGTGAAATAATTCGTCTGACATATATAACACTCCTTTCTACATCTGAATATACCCAAAGCTCTTTAAAAGACGTCCTTAGGAAAATACCCTGTCACTTATATCAAGTTTTTCAACTTATTCTTTAATTTTATGTCTATATTGTAACAGTACTTTGTGTTTAGTTTGTGAAATAAAAATAAAAAAATTTTCTTTTCATGTAATTCATTCCGTAACTAACCGGCAGCTGTCTTTTGCAATCTCTTTTCATACGGTTTCCTTGAAAACAATTGCTTAATTCTTAAGATTAATCCTACAAATATTAAGAATTTATATATTGTGGATTAGCATTGAATCATGTATTATATTAGTGATGCTTTGTGACAATACTTAAAAAGATTCCATATGTAAAGAGAGCCTTTTTTCGGCCATGGTGATAATTATGATAAAAGATAATCAAAAAATACTCAATAGAATACATGTAATAGTTGACGGATGTTTATTGGCGCTATCTTACGTCATTTCATATTATTTACGGTTTTATAGTCCGTTGAGACTCCTGCTCAGGCCCGATCCCTTTGTCCGTTTTTATACATTATCGGAATATTCGAAAATACTAATCTTTTTAATTCCGGGTTATTTAATTATATACTATTTGTGTAATTTATATGCACCAAAGCGGGACCAAAGCAGGCGCGTCGGTTTATGGAATATTGTTAAGGCCAATTTTTTCGGTACCTTTTATTTCACTTTTATTTTGTATGCAGTAAAAGAAAGTGATTATTCCCGTATCATGATATTTATATTTTTCATCATGAACGTAGTACTTGATACCATTTTCCGCGGCACTTTATCTTATTCCTTAAAGGCGGCCAGAAGAAAGGGATATAATCTGAAGCATATTGTCCTGGTAGGTTACAGCCGGGCTGCTGAAGCATATATCGACAGAATCCTGGTGAATCCCCAATGGGGCTATTATATTCACGGAATATTGGACGATAACATTGAGCGGGGAACCATATATAAAAATATTAAAGTCAT
>JAATEU010000364.1 GCA_015655565.1 Clostridiales bacterium | reverse complement strand
TTGATATTGGTTCCAGATATTCACCATTCTGTTTAACTTATCATCCTTAGAAACGATGGTATATTTTGATAATAAGCCGTCCCAATACGCAGCCAGTTCCGCCAATGCTTTATTTACTTCTTCACTGTCAGCAAATTTAGCTATCATGGCTTCCGCTTTTTTCTTATTGATCACATTCTTTGATTCCCATTTTTCCTCTGACGGGCATTCCACATAGCCTAAGATAAATACGAATTCTTTTGTTTCACCGGGCTCTAAGGAAATTGCCAGGCTATGGGAAGCAACCGGAGACCAGCCGTCTGCTACGGAATTATTGGATTTGCCTGCCGCCACCGCCTGTGGGTTTTCAAACCCGTTATAGGTGCCGATAAAGCTTTCCCTGTCAGAATCAAATCCCTCAACCGGTGCATTGACAGAAAAGAAAGCATAATGATCCCTGCGCTCTTTATATTCCGTCTTATGGTAAATTACAGAACCTTTGATTTCCACTTCACCGGTATTAAAATTTCTTTGGAAATTCGTCTGGTCATCCTGCGCATTCCATAAGCACCATTCAATAAAGGAGAATAATTTAACTTCTTTCTTAATCCTGCCTGTATTTTTAACAACTGCCTTATGAACTTCCCCATTATAATCCAGAGGAACAAAAAAGGTAACTTCGGTTTCTATTCCATTTTTTTTGCCTGTTATTTTAGTATATCCCATACCATGACGGCATTCATAGCCGTCCAATTCCGTTTTGGCAGGAGCCCAGCCCGGTGACCAGAAATCTCCATTATCATATAAATAATAATAACGTCCCCCTCCTAAATCCAAAGGCACATTATTGTAACGGTAACGTGTTATTCTCCTTAGTTTTGCATCTTTATAAAAGCTGTAACCTCCGGCCGTATTAGAAATTAAAGAGAAAAACTCCTGGGAACCCAGATAATTTATCCAGGGATAAGGTGTCGCCGGAGTTGTAATAACATATTCTTTTTTTGCATCGTCAAAATAACCATACTTCATGTTTCGTCTCCTTTTCTACCGATGCTTTCGCTCAAATTGCTGCACCAGCTGCTTACTAAATTTTCGTAATTTTATATTTTAATAACATTCCAGCTTTTATGTAATTCAGAACAATCCAAATTCAGATTTCCATGCAGGCCAATAAGTCAAATATCGCTGATTTTTCTTTATTTCACGCAAAATATACGTTTTATTATATTATAATAACGGGGTTATTACAATAAGCATGATAAACAAAAATTAACACCTTTTCTGGTAAATTTTACAAAATAATCATCGAAAATTTTCGTATTAATTTATACATTCCTCTATTTCACTAACGAAAATATTTCGCGTAAAATTTCCTTATTTTCCCTTTAAATATGTGATACTCTTAAAATCCAGGACAGATGCAGGAAAGACTGTCTTAAAACCGAATACAAATGAATTTCTAATCATATTCTAATTGACTTTATTATATTCTTCTGATACCATTTTCATGTAAACAAAATAATTGGTATGATTACAGCCTTCAATTAACGGCACCCTTTGATGAAATATATCTATTCAGGGATTAAAGACTATAAAATACATACCGAAACAAAATAATAAAGAGAGGTTCAAAAATGGGAGATATGAACGATAATTTTAATGAGAACAAAGAATTAGGTACTACCCCTGTTCCGCCGGACAACCAGGAACCAGGTAATACGGAGTTTACCGATTATTTTAACCAAGATAATTTAACGGAATCCGGACAATCCGAGCCTGCGGATTTACCTTATGGGCAAAGTTTTGAAACAACAGGGAATATCCCTGAGGACAAGAAACCCAAGGGTAAGTTCATAGCACTTTTTATCATCATAGCAGTTCTTTTAACAGGCTCTGTTTTAGCATATGCAAACCGTAATACTTTGTCTAATACCTTTTCCTTAATGACCCAAAGTCCCCTTGAATATTATGCTGATATTGAGAAAAAAAGTATTAATAACGGAATTGACACATTAACAAAAGCTTATGACAAAAAACTTACGCAATATCAGGAGCAAAAAACTTCCGGTATTGGGCAAAATATAAACATAAAATTTAATATGAGTCCTGAATTTACAAATTTATTTGAAATGGGAGATATTAAAACGGTTGAAGCTGATATATCTTCCCAGTCAAAGGATAATAACGGAAAAGCCACTATTGGCATATCTTACAACGAGCAATCCGTTGTTACCGTGAATACATATTTAAATTCAGAATTAAGCCAATTACACCTGAATATACCGGAGCTTAGCAGTGCCTACTTATTATTCTCTTTAGATGAAATCATGGCGGCTTCCGGTTCTTATAATAATAATTACAATGATTATTTAAATGAAATTGAAACCATTATGAATAATGAATCGGTTTCACCTGATACACTTAATACCTTGTTAAAGAAGTATTCCTCTTTAATAATTGATAATATTGATAATATGAAGCTGGCTAAAAATACCGGTATCACAGCTTCCG
Source organism: Clostridiales bacterium (assembly GCA_015655565.1). GTDB lineage: Bacteria > Bacillota > Clostridia > Lachnospirales > Lachnospiraceae > Anaerocolumna. The sequence goes on along the minus strand of JAATEU010000364.1, from coordinate 3,283 downwards.
AAATCAGCAGCTCTTATAACATGCTGACTTCTGAAATTACCGGCGAAGATGCTTACAACATAGGTATGGCTATCTTAAATGAAGCAAAAAATGATGAAACCGTAAAAAATCTGTTTGTAACCCTAAAAGCCTGCACGGCAGATGAATATTCACAATTAATTGAGGATGCCATCACGGATTTAACCGCTGATAAAGAAACCATGACTGCTTCCGGGGACCCTGTATTTATGAAGGTTTATGTAGATAATTCCGGAAAGATAATGGGCCGGGAATTTACAGCCACGGAAGATGAGACTGTTTCGGGCGGAGGTTATTATATTACCGGAAAAGGCACTCAGATTGGATTTACTGCATGGATATCTGAAAATGATGTAAATTTAGTTGAACTAAGCGGTAACGGCACTTATACAGACGGTAGTTTTACCGGTAAGGCAGACTTAAACATTTCCGAATACAATGATACATATGAGGATTATACCACCTATACTTTTAATATTACCGCGGAAAATGCCAAATTTGTCGGTAACAAAGGCTATATAAATGGTAATTTCACTATTACCTCCGCTCTTTTAATGGGCGCAGAGTTATCCCTGGATTGTACGGCGGATGAACAGCAGCAGAAAATTTTATTTAAAGTATTATACAGTAATTTAGAAGCCGCCACCCTAGATATTTTATACCAGGAAAGCGCTTATCAGGATTTTGAATTTCCTTCTTCCTCAGAACAGGTATTTGACGGAATCAATGATATAAATTCTTATGTGGAAACAGCGGATATAGAAGGCTTTCTTTCCAGAACGGAAGAAATTCTGGGAGTTAACCTGGACAGTCTAATAAATGGATTATTCTATAACAGCATGTACTAATAATACCGTGTTCTAAAATTAACCGGGATAATTCCCGGTGCAGATTTATTACATACTGTTCCAGACAAGAAGACAAATGCAGCTGCGTTATACCTCGTTGTTTTCTTTGTTTGGAACAAACTGTCCTCAAATCGTTTACCCGGTTATATGCCCGTAAGAAGTTTAGAAATGGGAACCTGCCTTAAAACTTTTTCTTTCATTACTTAAAAGAAAAAGTTTTGCAGCAGGTTCTTTTATTTTTTATGAATATTTTAGAATAAATTTCTTTTTTTTACTGCATGATTATGATAAACTTAACTTTAGCAAAAACCGAAATTTTAAGATAAACATTATAATATATTTTAATATTTGTCTATTATATTTCATAGAAAAGAGGGAGCCCCGTGATTAAGGAAAGCCAGTTAAAAAAAACTGTCCTTGATGATTCTGCTGATATATATAACCGGCGGCAGGAACAAAGCGAAAAGCAAAAGTTAAGTGAAATGACTCTGAAAGAAAAAATCAGCTACTTTAACAGTTATTACCGGCTTAAAACATTAGTGTCCATCGGAATTGTAGCTTTTATGGCTTATATGGCTTACACCATGTTAACCCCGAAACCGGAAACCATTTTGTATACTGCGGTTATCAACTCCGCATTGGATGATGAGATGGCTACAGCACTGCAAAATGATTTTGGACAGCAACTTGGTATAGATACGGAAACCCAGGAAATCAGGGTAGACACCTCCTATTTTCTGGGAAGCGAAGACAATGCATCAGAATATACCCTATCCACCGAACAAAAACTCGTCACATATTTTTATGCCGGAGAGATTGATGTATTAATCGCACCGGAATCTGTTTTTTCAAAATATGCAGGTTTTGGTTACTTCAGTAAATTATCTGACCAGCTTCCGACTGATTTATGTACTGCCCTGGCAGATTCTTTCTATTATGCTGCTACGGAAGAAAGCCCGGCGGAAAGTGCCTATGGAATATATTTAAACGGAGCTGAGATCTATGACGGTAAAGGTCAGCTAATTGATAAACCGGTATTAGGTATCGTTGCAAATTCCAAATATAAGCAGAATGGTGTGGAATTAATCCGGTATCTGTTTAACCTGTATTAAGAAATAATTTAAAGAAAAAACGATTAAAGTTATAAATAAGAGAAGTCCCCGATATAAAATTGAACTTGAATCAGATTATATATCGGGGACTTTTTATTTCATAAGGTCATATTTATTTTGCTTCAATATATCCCTGGGACTTTAGAAGTTCAGCAATTAAAACCGCACCGCCTGCGGCACCACGGACAGTATTATGGGATAAGCCCACAAATTTATAATCAAATACGGTATCTTCACGTAGCCTTCCGAAAGAAACACCCATTCCGTTTTCATAGTCCCTGTCGTATTTAGTCTGCGGACGATTATCTTCTTCCAGATATTGAATAAATTGCTTTGGAGCACTTGGTAAATTTAATTTCTGAGGTAATCCCTTAAAATCTTTCCAAGCCTGTAATATTTCATCTTTCGTTGGTTTCTTTTCAAAACTTACAAATACGGCAGCCGTGTGTCCATTCGTAACAGGTACCCGGATACATTGTGTCGTAATAAGGGGAGCGGACGCTTTTACAATCCGGCCGTTCTCAATCTTACCCCAGATTCTTAAAGGTTCCTGTTCACTCTTCTCTTCTTCCCCTCCAATATAAGGAATAACATTATCTATCATTTCCGGCCAGTCTTTAAAATTCTTACCTGCTCCTGAAATAGCCTGGTAAGTAGTAGCCACAACAACCTTAGGGCCAAATTCCCTTAAGGCGTGTAAAGCCGGTGTATAGCTTTGTATGGAGCAGTTTGGCTTAACAACGATAAATCCCCTTTTGGTTCCCAAACGTTTCTTTTGATCCGGAATAACTTCCAGGTGTTCCGGATTTAATTCCGGTACTACCATAGGAACATCCGGAGTCCATCTATGAGCACTGTTATTTGATACAACAGGTGTTTCCGTTTTGGCATAAGCTTCTTCAATCGTTTTAATTTCATCCTTTGTCATATCTACGGCACTAAATACGAAATCTGCTTCCTTACTGACCGCTTCCACTTCGTTAACATTTTTCACAATCATTTTTTTAACGGATTCCGGCATAGGGGTACTCATCTTCCATCTGTCCCCCACCGCTTCTTCATATGTTTTTCCCGCGCTTCTCGGACTTGCTGCTATAACTGCCACCTCAAACCAGGGATGATTTTCCAATAATGCGATAAAACGCTGCCCCACCATTCCGGTACCCCCTAAGATACCTGCTCTTAATTTGCTCATGTTATCCTCCTGTTGATCTTTACTTCTTTTCAAACATTCAAATACGCCACAATTTTTGTATTTTGTTTTTGTGTGGCGTACATTTGTCTTTGCAGTGAATATATTACTAT
>JAATEU010000583.1 GCA_015655565.1 Clostridiales bacterium | reverse complement strand
CCGCCAGAAAAGCCGGTGATAAGGCCCGTACCGCTGTCATGAAGCAATTATCCGATGTAGATGCCAGAAGTAAATTGGCTTCCTGTTCTTCCAAAAAACCGGAAGAATGTGAAGTATATATTGTCGAGGGGGATTCTGCAGGCGGTACTGTTAAAACTGCCCGAAACCGCAGGACCCAGGCAGTCCTTCCTCTTCGCGGAAAGATTTTAAACGTGGAAAAATCCGACCTGGAGAAAGTATTATTAAATAATGAAATTAAATCCATGATTGCTTCCTTTGGCTGTGGCATCGGAGATGAGTTTGACATCAATAAACTCCGTTACGGTAAAATCATAATCCTGACCGATGCCGACGTGGACGGTGCCCATATAAGTACGCTTTTACTTACTTTCTTCTATCGCTTCATGCCGGAGCTGATTCTGGAAGGCAAGGTATTCCGCGGCCTTCCTCCTTTATATAAGATAGAATATGAAACAACTGTAAAAGGTAAAAAGAAAAAACAATCCGAATATCTCTTTAATGATTTTGAATTGGAGAAATTCCGTAAGAAAATAGATAATAAGATTTTAAATCTGCAGCGTTACAAAGGTCTTGGAGAAATGGATGCCAATCAATTATGGGAAACCACTTTAAATCCCGAAACCCGGATACTTGCCCAGATATCCATCAGCGATACCGTGGAAGCCGATGAAATTACCACTATCCTGATGAGCAGCAACGTCCCCCCAAGAAGAAATTTCATTATAGAAGAAGCGAAATATGCTAATTTAGATATATAAATTATTGAGTACTTTCTGAAATATTCAAGTAATGAAGATATTTTAGATACTGTAAAAAACCTTCACTGCATTTTCTGTCCGGCCTATATAAGTTTTTGCGCAGGCCGTCTGAACAAAGTGAAGGGAAGGCAAGGCAAGCAAAAACTTATATAGGCCGGACAAAAAATGTTCAGGGCTTAAATTCAGCATCTAAAATATCTGAAAACGGTGGATTTTCGAGAACAGCATTTTTTAATAGGAGGATTTAATGAGTAAAAATACAGAAAACATTATACAACTGGATTTTTCGGAGGAGATGAAAAATTCATATCGTGATTATGCCATGAGTGTTATTATTGCCAGGGCACTGCCGGATGTAAGGGATGGTTTAAAACCGGTCCAGAGGCGTATCCTGTACGCCATGAGAGAGCTTGGCCTGGATCCTAAAAAACCCCACAGAAAGAGCGCACGTATCGTCGGCGATACCATGGGTAAATTTCATCCTCATGGTGACAGTTCAATTTATGAAGCATTAGTAAGGATGACTGAGGATTATTCCCTGTCCATTCCTCTGGTAAACGGCCATGGCAACTTCGGTTCCATTGACGGGGATGGGGCTGCTGCCATGCGTTATACGGAAGCCCGTTTATCCGAAGGTGCCATGACTATGCTAGAGCACCTGGAGAAGGGACTGGTAGAATTCATCCCCAACTTTGATGACAGTGAAAACGAACCAACCGTACTTCCCGCCATGCTTCCCAATCTTTTAATTAACGGTACCACCGGTATTGCCGTAGGTATGGCAACCAATATACCGCCTCACAACCCCGGCGAGGTAATTGACGGTGCCATAGCTTATATCGACAACCGTGACATTACGATTGAAAAGTTAATGAAATACATACCTGCTCCGGATTTTCCCACCGGCGGTTCCATCATCAACCAAAATGATATGAGGCAGATTTACGAATCCGGTGAAGGAAAAATCCGTATCCGTTCCAAGGTTGAAATTGAAAATGGTGAAAATGGCCGTAAAAACATCATAATTACTGAAATTCCTTATACAGTTGCCGGAAATAAAACCAAACTGGTAGAGAGCCTGGTTTCCCTTATGAAGGACAAAGTATTTGATGAAATTTTTGATGTAAGGGATGAGTCCTCCAAAGAAGGCATCCGTATTGTTGTAGAAGTTAAAAAAGACAGGGACATTGATAATCTGCTCAATGGCCTCTATAAAAAAACACCTTTGGAAGATACCTACGGTGTAAACCTCCTTGCAGTAAAGGAACAGCAGCCGATTGTATTTAACTTAAAAAACATACTGGAAGAATTCATCCGTTTCCAGGAAGAACTTTATACCAGGGAATACCGGCATCTGTTAAACAAAGCGGAAAACCGCTTGGAGATCGTAGATGGTTTAATCCGTGCTACCGACGTAATCGATTTAATCATTGAAATCCTCCGGGGAAGCTCCTCCATTAAGCAGGCAAAAGCATGTTTAACCAATGGTGATATTACGGATATTAAATTTAAAACCAGGGAATCCGAAAAAGAAGCTGCTACTCTTAATTTTACGGAGCACCAGGCGGAAGCCATACTGGCTATGCCTTTAAGCAAATTAATCGGTCTGGAAATATTGAAACTACATGAAGAGAATGAATCCTTATTAAAAAACATCGCAGAATATGAAATCATTCTAGGGGATGTGAATGCGTTATATAAAGTCATTAAAAATCGCTTGAAAGAGTACAAAAAGACATTTAATTTTTCCAGAAGAACCCAATTGGAAAATGTAGAAAATACTTCCGGTTACATAGAAGAAGTTAAGATTGAAGACATCTATATTTTAATTGATCGCTTCGGATACACTAAATCCCTGGATGCCTCCAGCTTTTCCCGTGTTGCGGAAGAAAACCGGAAAGAATTTACACACATTCTGCTTATGAAAAACACGGATAAATTATGTTTATTTACCGCCGAAGGCAACATGTATCAGGTAAAAGCTTCCGCCATTCCCAAATGTAAGATAAAGGATAAGGGGGCCCTGATCCATACCCTATGCAAAGTAGATAAAGAAACGATTTTAGTTTATACCTCCTTTGAACAGCTATTTGAATCCCAATTAGTTTTTTCTACAAAGTCAGGATATATAAAACAGGTATCCGGCGTGGAATTTGAAACCAACCGCTCCATAATTGCCGCCACTAAATTAGAAGAGGGGGATCAGCTCGTAAACATTGTTATGCTTACCGCCGGCGAAATACTATCCGGTGATTTAAAGGTAATTATATTAACGGAAAAAGGGCTGTCCCTTGGATTTTCCCTAAAAGAAATCAGTGAAATGAGGAAAACCGGCCGCGGTGTCAAGTCCATTGACCTGGATAAAAATGATACGGTTGCCCATACTACAATTGTAAAATCTACAGCAGAGACTTTTCATTATAATGGAAAAGAGTTGAGTGTAAGGAAGGTCCGTAACCGTAAACGCGGACAGAAAGGGCAGAAGGCTCAATTATAAAAAACACGCAACTATTTCGGTCGTACTGGCTGAAAGTTGCTTATAATGTGCACAAAACAAGTACAAAAGTACTTGTTTTGGCGCCACCTGACCACGCATTTTATTCTTTCAGGTAATACAGTCTGTGAATTGCTTCTCTTTCAATGTTAAGCGATCTCCAATGCTATTTTCATCATATTATGAAAGCTGTTTTGTCTCTCTTCGGCAGTTGTCGCTTCACCAGTTACCAAAGAATCAGAAATGGTACAGACGGCCAACGCATTTTTACCTGCCCTTGCAGCATTCATATAAAGAGCCGCCGCTTCCATTTCCACACATAATATACCCATCTTGGCCCATTTCATGGTACTTAGGGAATCATCATAAAAGTTATCGGAAGAAAGGAAATTGCCCACCTTATAAGGAATGCCCATATCTTTTGTGACATCAACGGCTTTTTTCAACAGAGCATAGGAGGCAATCGGAGCAAAGCTGCCCGGCATTTCAAATTGGTTTGCATAACTGGAATTGGTACATGCACCCATTGCAAAGGCCACATCCCTGACTTTTAAATCCTCCCGCAGAGAGCCCGCAGTACCGATACGGATAATATTATCTACATTATAAAAATTGAATAATTCATAGGAATAAATTCCCATAGAGGGCATTCCCATGCCGCTTGCCATAACGGAGACCGATTTTCCTTTATATTTTCCGGTATATCCGTTCACTCCACGTACGGAATTGACTAATACTGCATTTTCTAAATAATTATCTGCTACAAACTTAGCCCTTAAAGGATCTCCCGGCATTAATACTGTCCTGGCAAATTCTCCTGCTTTAGCTGAAATGTGCGGTGTTGGTATATTCATTAATATATCCTCCTGAAACGGTACTCTATGCTTTTACTTTTTTATTAATATGCTCTTACTTTTAGTAATTTGTTTATATTAATATTCTTTTTTCTAATAATCTTTTGCTGACTTACCTCTTATCAGATTTACGGCTGAACTGGTTCCAATTCTGGAACAGCCTTCCTGAATAAATGCCTCTAAATCCTCAATACTCTTAACACCGCCTGCCGCTTTTATTTTAACCTTCGGTCCGATGTATTCCTTAAATAATTTAATATCCTCTATGGTAGCCCCACCTGTTCCGAAACCGGTGGAGGTTTTAATAAAATCTGCTCCCGCATTGGTTACTGCATGACACATGGCTATTTTTTCTTCACGGGTAAGATAGCAGGTTTCAATAATTACTTTCAATACTTTATCTCCTACAATACTTTTCAGAACAGCTATTTCGTCTTCTACTTTCTTATAATCCCCATTTTTTACATCCGTTATGTTTATTACCATATCAATTTCACTGGCACCATCCTCTAAGGCCTGCTCACATTCGGCTGATTTCGCCTTAATGGAACTGTACCCTAATGGAAATCCCACTACGGTACCTATATTTAATTTATCTCCATATTTATCATGGATTCTTTTTATATAACAGGCGGGAATGCATACGGATGCGGTATGGTATTCCATTGCTTCCTCACACAGGCTCCTAATATCCTCCCAGGCAGCAACGGCTTTTAAAAGTGTATGGTCAACGTATTGCAACATTTCTAATTCTTTCATTTTGAACTTCCTTTCACCAATCCCGTTCTATTTATCTAAACCCCGTTGACAAATAGAACAGAATGAAAGCTTTTTCTGTTAAAAGGATACATTACTACTCTTTAAACACCGTTGTAAAACCTGCTACTCCGTTTACAGGCAAAGAAAAGGCTATCGTTCTGGCCTCCGTATGAACCCCTGCCCGGGCAGTGATTTCCTTCATTACATCCCGGCTTATATCCTTAGTTGCTACTATCAGAATTAATTCTTTCTCAGGCTGGATAGTGATTCCAAAAAATTTTTCAGTTCCCTCAAATCCGGATCCCCGTGCATGAATAACAGTACCTCGGGTAACTTTTGCAGATTTTGCCGCCTCCATTACCATATCAGAAAACCCCCGGTTGGCAATAGCTATAATTAAGTCATGTTCATTCACTTGTTCCATATAATCACCTCCGTTTATTTTCATTAATTTTTCATGATACTTCTTGGTATTGATACCGTAAATGCCATTGACAGGTACGGTAAATGCTATTCCCCTCCCGGATTTATTCAAATAATTTTCAGTATTCATCTTGTCTAAAAGCAATTTTGATTGTCTTAAAGGCATTGTGCTAAACAGTAATTCCTTTTCTGTTTCGCCCAATCCTAAATAATCCAGTATTTTTGAATTCGCCGTACCCTTTCCTAACGTCAATAAACAGAACATCACACCTTCTTTATTAAAGATGTTCATAATCTTTTCACTGCTTCCCCGATTTACAATGGTAATCATAAATACCAATGAAACATCCGTACAGGCATCGTACAAAACTTTCATCCTCCTTTTAACATTTGTCTGAAGTAGTAAAACCATCATCCGGTTTTGTTATCGTTTCAAATTCCATATTCATTTCTTTTATACTTTCTTCTTCCGTTTCCATCAGTTCCTTATCTTCCGTATCTATTAAAGCTTTATTTTCTACTTTTAAAAGTTCCATTTCTGTCTTTTCCGGTTCCCTGTCTTCCTCTTCTGCCTCAGCTTCCTGCAATATCTCAATATCCTTGGCATGCCTCATCTTAATATTATAAAGAAATCCCATTAACTGTACTGTTATTAATGGCATCATAGCCACCATAGCAACAATACCAAATGCATCTGTCATAGCATTACCGCCTATAGCGTCTGAAACACCAATTGCAAATGGTAATAAGAATGCAGCTGCCATTGTACCGGAAGCTACGCCTCCCGAGTCAAAAGCAATGGCAGTAAAAATTTTAGGTACAAACATAGCCAGAATTAAAGCAACCGCATATCCCGGCACAAGGAAAAACCAAATACTGATTCCTGTCATAATACGGATCATTGCCAAAGCAAGTGCAAGTGCAACTCCTACGGACAAACCTGTCATCATCATTCTTTTTGAAATGGCCCCGTCGGTTATTTCTTCAACCTGTTTGTTGAGTACATGTACTGCCGGTTCTGCCGCCACAACAAAAAATCCTATCAGAATGCTTAGGGGTATCAGTATCCAATTATACGATAATCCCCCAATGACCTTCCCTAAATATGTTCCTACCGGCATAAATCCTATATTAACACCAGTTAGGAAAATAGTCAATCCCACAAGTGTGTAAACAAGTCCGATAATAATTTTAATTACCTGACTTTTGGGCAGTCTTAACTTAATAAATTGATAAGAACCAAATATAATTACAACCGGAATCAGAGCTGTGCTGACTTCCTTAAAAAACATAAAAAGGCCATTACCATAAAGCCTTAATAGTTCTGTTAAGGTTTTTACTGTATCAACCGTTTCAAATCCATAACTGATATTTGACGAATCATAAAACATACCTAACACCAATACAGCCAGAATAGGCCCGATAGAACAAATCCCGCAAAGGCCGAAACTGTCTTCCTCCGCACTTACTCCGCTTCGAACTGCCGAAACGCCGGTACCCAAAGCAAGTATAAAAGGCACCGTAATCGGCCCTGTAGTAACGCCTCCGGAATCAAACGCCACTGCCAAATAATCCGGCGCCGTAAATGAAGCAACAATAAATACAAGTGCATACATAACAATTAAAATATATGTAATCCTGATCTGGAACAGGACTCTAAGCAACGCAAGCACTAAAAAAATACCAACTCCAAAAGCAACCGCAGCAATCAATACCATATCCGGCACAGCAGGCACCTGCTTGGCCAGTACCTGTAAATCCGGTTCAGCAACCGTAACTGATATACCCAATACAAAACTGCCGATAATCAGTACCCATAATTTGCGTGCTTCAACTAATTTAGCTCCTATAATTTCTCCCATCAGCATAATTGCCATATCGGCCCCTAAGGTAAATATACTCATACCAAGGATCAATAAAATGGTACCTGTAACAAACAGCATCACTGTACCAAAAGGCAGGTGAGCTATGGTGAGATGAAGCAAAATAACAATCACACTAATTGGTAAAACCGATTGTGCTGATTCTTTCAGTTTTTCATACATATTTCTCCGCATTCTCTTCTTCCTTTCGTGTCAATTATTTATTTAAAGCAATATTGTATAAAAGTATACTTATTAATTATACTATTTTAAAATTATTTATAGCAGATGCCATCACTTATCTGTCAGGCATAGCTTTTTCTTTTTCAACTGCATACTGGGTATAAATAAGATTATTATACAGAATTACACAGTAAGATATAATTGCAATTTAAGTATCTATTCAGAAAACAGCTTAAATATATTAAATATAAAACCATATATATATTATTTTATCCATATTTCTGACTTTGTAAAGTATTTTACCAATGTTCTCTATAATTATAGTAATAATATACTAATATCTTTATATCTGCCAGTCGAATTGTAATTTTCAGTAAATTAAAAATTGCGAGACCTTAAGGGACTGGTTTGCTTTATCCAAGGATTACATGGCAGACAAAATTAAGCCTATAGTACTCAATTCCGGTGACAGTGACTTTGTCACTGCCGCAAAATTAACAAGGCGAGAAGGTATCAGATTTCCTAAATTTATGATGTTGGGCATAGCCGGTAACATATTTTTTCTGCTACACAATAAAAGGAAAGAGGAATTGTCCTGCAGAGCAATTCCTCTTTCCTTCTTTTAATAGATCCCGGTCCGGTCACCGTTTGGTCGGCAGACTGCTATCTTATTTCCTGATTGAACCCTGGTTTTCCACACTTCTCCCGGTTTTAAGTCCGGAATATCCAACCTTTCTTTATAAACTCCTGAGTTATCCAGAACTTCTCCGTAATAGCCTTTTATTTCATAACAAGGCAAGTCTTTACGGCAGGTTATGTTCAGCTGTGTACCTTCCCATTCTATAATAAATGGGGCACATTCCCTCTGTACTGTCCGGTAGGACGGCTTCGGTTTTCCACATAAATCTGTGGAACCATGAATTCTTTTCTTTAGCTTTCCTTCCCCCTCCTCTCCCATCTGGGTACGGTAATCATTCAGACAGAAATTTACTGTTCCTGCAATTTCGGGGAAGTGGCGGTACGCTTCCATTTTCTCCAGGAAGATTTTAGTCCGGCGCTTATCTCCACCCTTCCAGAAAGGCTCACAAAGTCCAAATTCCGATGGTACCATAGGCTTATCCGGATTTGCCCTCAGCATTTTGTCAAGCTCTCCATACTGGTCAAGCTCCCCGGCCCAGGTACCGATGTAGTCATTAATCATCATAATGTCTCCGTCTGTAGTACCATCCAGGCTGGCATTCTGAAAGAAACTGTTGCTCACATAATTTGCCAAACGGGAAGAGTCAAGACAATGGGTGTAAGCCACAGCATCCTTGATATACTGTATAGTATCCTGTGCCTGAGCATCCAACTCATTTCCTACACCCCATGCAATAATAGAAGGATGATTATAATGAGCTTCTACCATCTCCTGTATCTGCCCCTTGAAGATTTCCCACTGCTGCTTTCCTGCCGTCTCCGGGTCCTTT
>JAATEU010000055.1 GCA_015655565.1 Clostridiales bacterium | reverse complement strand
TGAATAAAGGTGTATCTATATTCGTTTAGCGTAGACCGCAGCCTCCCTCGTACCAATGAAGTTTCCGAGAATACTCCAATATAAAATAATGGCAACCAATTATATACAAATTATCTGTAATTGGTTACCATTTGTCAAGATATTTTTTTATGAATTGGAGCCGTCACAAAAAAGGTAATATAAACCATTAATCGGAATCTGCGCCCTGTGCTATATCAATCATTTCTGAAACCGATAACAGCAGGCCATTCTCCATTTCTTTTACTTCATCGTCTCCCTGATTTAAGGATGACTTTTCTTTTAGCGGTTCTTCCCTGATAAATTCACCTTTTTTGTCTATCCTCCAAATTAAATAAAACCTGATAACTGTATTTAACTTACACATAATCAGGTAATTCATACTGGAATATAAAAGCAAAAATACTTATGACGTAAGACGGAATAAAACGGCAGCGGTTTGTTCTGATGAAAAATATTTTATACTTGACATCGAATAAAAACTGAAATATGCTGTTAACAGCATATTTCAGTGAATGAAATTATGAGGTACTTGAAAGTTTCCCGTTGTTCTTGCCTGGAGCGTGGACAATATTTTTACACAAACTCATTCAGGCTGGTGGCGTTAAGCCACTGTATCCTGATGTATTTGCGCACGGCGGTAAGAAAGCATTCCATATTCATGGCTTGCTGTTCCTGCCCCGCTACCTGGTATTTGATATGATAAACCGGATTGTTGAGGAAAACGCCAAGCAATCATACGACGTCACAGCAAGCGGTATTTTCAATGGGCTACAGACCGGTACAAAAGGTTTATATAATTTGGAAAAGAAGGTTGAAAAATGAAATATGGAATTATAACAATTGGCTCTCAAGGGGATATCGACCCTTTTATTGCTCTTGGAAAACGCCTGCAAAGCCGAGGGCATCATGTGAGGATAGCCGCATTACGCAAATTTGAAAACTATATTGAAACAGAAGGTTTTGAATATGCACCATTGGCCGGGGATGCTGTCGAAGTGATTCAATTACTCATAGGGGAACAAGCATCTTCATTTCAATACTTTCGTAATCTTGACGCTTTGTTTAATCCCATAAAAAACAAACACTTAACCGGATATTGGTTATATGATTCTAAAACCGATTGGAAGCCAGACAAAGCACTTGTTGACTTTTTGAAAATAGGGAGCCGGAACAACGGCCGCCGGATTGCGCGCGGGTATTCCAACAATTATAATACCGTTCGGAGGAGATCCGCCTTACTGGGGCAATCGCGTTTATCAATTGGGTGTTGGGCCAAAACAAATACCGAGAAAAAAATTGAACACACAATGTCTTTCATGGGCCATTTCTCAGGCCGTCAGTAATCAAGAAATCATTGCTAATGCAAAATATCTTGGGGAAACGCTGCGAGCAGAGGATGGCATCGGAAATGCTGTGAAAATTATCGAAAGTACAACATTACCATATACAGGCGTTTAACCGTTACATAAATTGAAATATATTATAAATACATATAAACACAATCAGTATCATTAAACCGGCAAATAATTTATCAACAATATAACTATCTATTTTTTTATTAATAAATCCTCCGGCTACTCCTCCCATAATTCCGCATATCACCATACCGCCAAGCATAAAAAATGAAAAATCTGGAACGGTTCCTGTCAGCAAAGTGTTCACAAGACTTGAAATCTGTGACAGCAATATGATATACAAGGAATTTTGTGCTGCTGTTTTTGTTTCCATTGAGAAAAAATAGTATAAAACTACCAGATTAACGGGTCCGCCGCCAATTCCAAGAAATAACGATATAATGCCAAGTGCCAGTCCTATCAGGCAAAATATAAATTTATTGGTAATATTCCGTGTCTTAATCTTACTCTTATAGATTGAATAAAGTAATGTTCCCAGTGTAATAATAAGCAACATAACAGCCTGGATAACTCCAACCTCATTTTCATCCAAAAAACGGGCCGCTGCCTCAAATGCCTGTTTTCCAAAAATTCCGCCGATAATGGCACCTAATCCGAGATAAGTACTGGTGCCTAAATCATTACCGGATTCTTTACTTGATTTTGCTTTCATTACAGGATAGCAGGACATAGAAAGTACAGTACAGCCGGATAAAAAATTAATTGTACTCACGCTCAGTCCTCCGTATGCATCCAGCACCGGTTTAATGATTATACCGCCGCCGATGCCGCAGACTGCACCGATCACAGATGCCAAAAAACTAATTAAGAAAAACATAATAAACATAATACTCCCTACTGCTTAAATACCGGACAATATATTGAAAACGGCTTTATAAGCTTTAGATAAAATACAAAACGGCAAATAATGTTTTATTACCTTTACATTTTACCATCTCATGTTATACTATTAAAATAGTATTAATTTATTATATCTATAAGGATTTCATTATATATAATTAATAAATTTGAGGAGGAAATTAAATGACTTTACGGCACCTGAAAATATTTGTCACTGTTTGCGAATGCAAAGGCATAACGGCAGCGGCCGAAAAACTTTTTTTAGCCCAGCCGTCGGTAAGCCTTGCCATTAAAGAACTGGAGGATTATTATGGAACCAAATTCTTTGACCGAATGTCAAAAAAGATATATTTAAATGAACGCGGTGAGCAGTTCTTAAATTACGCCATCCATATCGTATCTCTCTTCGATAAAATGGAAAATGAGTGTAAAAATTGGGATTCTATCGGTATTCTTAGAGTAGGATCCAGCATTACCATCGGGAGTTATCTGCTGCCTGATTATGTAATACAATTTAATCAGCAATATCCTAATATAAAGGTCCAGGCAATTATAGATAATTCTAAAGAAATAGAAAAGAGAATACTAACCAATGAAATTGACTTTGGGATGATTGAAGGAATTACTCATTATCCGCACATTAAATGTGAGAAATTTATGGAGGATAAATTAATATTAGTCTGCGGAAAAAATCATCCGCTGGCCGATAAAATAATGGTAGATATTAATATACTGCCGGAATATGATCTTATATTGCGTGAAAAAGGAAGCGGCGGAAGGGAATTATTTGACAGTATTATGCTCATACATAATATTAAGATAAAACCGGTTTGGGAAAGTGTCAGTAACCGGGCCGTCATCCAGGCTGTCAGTGCCGGCCTCGGATTAGCCGTATTACCTTATCTGCTTATAAATCAGGAGCTTAAAAAGGGTATTATACATGAAATCAGAATAAAGGATATATCTTTTAAAAGAGAATTTTATTTAATTTATCATGAGAATAAATATTTTACTAAATCTGCCAGGTATTTTCTAAAGCTTTGTCAGGGAAATCCAATCCCCGCCTAAAAGGCGGGGAACATCCCTGATAGGTTAAATTAAACACAACAAACGTGTCATTATTTCCCCATATTACTTTTTATCCCATGGATTCGGAACAAACTCACCGCCGCGGCACCATTTCAGATAATTCAAGGCATGCAGTTGTGAGGTCATTTCCCAGTCACCCCGGTATACGGGATCATGATATCCCTCAATACAGATATCGCCTTCATAACCTTCCATATGAAGGATGGATAGAATATCCCTCCAGTTTGTGTCTCCAAATCCCGGAGTTCTGTCACAGGCAAATTTTGCAGCACCATTTACTCCAAATCGCCGGACTGCATCCCAGTCAACCGCAGCATCCTTCCCATGGACATGCACCACTTTCTTAGCCCATTGCCTTAGCTGGGCTATAGGATCAATCAGCTGTACCATCTGATGTGCAGGCTCCCATTCCAGCCCGATATTATCATCAGGTACCTCCTGAAACATCATTTCCCAGGCTTTGGGATTAAAGCCAATATTGCAGGTTGGATGCTGCCAGCTTCCGCCCATTGTGCAATTCTCAATTCCTATCTTAATCCGGTT
The DNA here is from genome assembly GCA_015655565.1 of Clostridiales bacterium. GTDB lineage: Bacteria > Bacillota > Clostridia > Lachnospirales > Lachnospiraceae > Anaerocolumna. The sequence continues at coordinate 6,554 of JAATEU010000055.1, read as the reverse complement.
GTCTGCCGCACGTTTTGCTAAATCACGGAATACTTTTCCAAACACAGGTATGGCCTCCTCTACAGGTTTATTCTCCAAGGCACCTGCAAAGGTACTGACAATGGAAGCCCCAAACAGATTGGCGGAATTAATACAATACTCCAGATTCTTTTTGTGTTCTTCATATTGCAAAGGATTACAGTATAATCCCAGACAGGTTACCTGTACGCCGGAATCACCGATAATATCTTTCACTTTTTTAGAAAGTTCTATTAAATCCGTATTTTCCAAAGACAAGTGGAAGTTAATGGATACCGTCTCAAAGCCCGCCTTCACAACATGGGGAAGCCATTCAACCGCCTTTGTTCCGGGAAGACAGGTTCCAATTTTAATTTGTTTCATATAATTACCTCTTTATTTTTCATACTGGTGTTCCCTACGTATATCTTGTCTGCCTGCAGACAGGATACTGAAAAGACACTCAGAATTTTTTATTTCATGCGATTACTCAAATTTAACTACCTTACGCTCCCTTGCAGATTCAAAAATTGCTTCCATTAGTTTCATGACCCGCATAACTTCCGGTAATTTAACTCTGGGTTCTTCCTTTTTTTGTATCACCTTCATCACATTACGGTAAAAGTCCCTGATATCACTTTTTACAATGGGAAGCTCCTGCTTTTGCATGGTATCATCCCTGCGGGGCGCCATGGTTTTCGTAAGTCCTGCAGCGGTCTTTACCGGAACCACATCGGCCTCGTCCTTTCCGGCTGTACTTACAATCCGGCCGTTCAGATTCCAGCCTTCAATGATTGCCGTGCCGTTTACACCCAGCATATACCATCTGGGCAGGGAAATAAAATTATTGGTCCCTACCTCTACCATAACCTCCAATCCGTTTTCAAATCTGAGTTCTGCAGTGAAGCCGTCATCCACCAGCTGATTTGTAACATGGGTCATGGTTGCATATACGGTTTTTAATTTAGTATCCCCCATCATAAGAAGAATTTGATCCAGCAGATGAACACCCCAGTCCAAAACCATACCGCCGCCATGTTCTTTCTCCTGGCGCCAGTCACCGGGAATTCCCCTGGAACCGTGCACCCTGGATTCTATACGGAAAACTTCCCCAAGACGGCGTTCTTCATATATTTTTTTCATTGTTAAGAAGTCTTCATCCCAGCGCCTGTTCTGATGTACGGTAAAAAACATTCCCGTATTTTCCGAAACATTTATCATATCCTTAAGATCCGCCGAATTTAACGTAACCGGTTTTTCGCTTACCACATTTTTCCCGGACTTCATGGCCTTTACCGCTATGGATTTATGTAAATCATTTGGCGTAGAAACCAATACAAGGTCAATCCTGTCATCCTGCAATAATTCTTCCAGGCTGCCATATACTTTTATATTGCATTTCTTTGCATATTGAACACGTGATTCCTTAATATCATAAATTCCTGCTACCTCTAATCCGTCTATGGACTCAATCAGTTCCCTGTGCCAGTTGCCCATGCCGCCAAAACCAACAATTCCAATCATAAAATTCTGCTGTACCATTAATAGTCTCCTTCCGATAATATTAAAACCTCATTCCACTGATAATTCAAAATCTCCATAAAGTCACCAGGCCATGGGCAGGTTACCCAATTAGGCTGTTTATCTTCTGTTCTTTCTCCCGGACACCCGCCACATCCAATCTCAATCATCTGAACACCATTTTGATTTAAAAAATCACAGGCATTTTCAAATGACATGCTTCCCAAAACCACGGGAAAAGTACCTAACATCATTTTACAGCCTCCTTGTATTCCTATCTGTGCTTATAATACCTTATAGTAATTATTCAACCGCTGTCTCCCGCAAGCTTTTTTCATACGTTTTTCATGAAAACGCAGGGTCAGGCGGCGCCAAAACAAGTACATTTTACTTGTTTTGCGTGCACCGGATATTTACCTTTATGATATAATTTCCAGGCTTAAAAAGCTATGGATGTATTGCTGGTTACACATACAATCCTGCTATTCATTCCCACACCTTAGTGGGTGGAAATCCATAATATTTCCGGAACTGCCGGCCAAAATTATTATAATCCTGAAACCCTACAACCAATGCGGCCTCGGAAACGGTTATTTCTTTCTGTTCCAATAAGTGATAGGCTTTTTTTAACCGTACCTCATTGATATAATTTAAAGGACTCTGTCCCATAATTTCTTTAAACAAATGACAAAAACGATATTCGCTGATATGGAGCAGATCCGCTAATTCCCGATTTGTTATGGTTTCGGTATAATTCTCCTGAATATATTGGAGTACCGTATTTAACCGGCTTAAATTCCGTATACGGCTGACGTTTTCCCTGTCGGAAAGGCTTTGGACAACATAATTTCTCAGCAGATAAGAAATAAGTTCATAAAACTTCCCCTTCATAGCTAATTTATAACCGGTATTTTTTTCATTCTTCTCCTCATAAACGGACATGAGCAGTTCATTAATTTTTGGGTCCGACTTTATCAGGGATTGGAAAACAACATTACAATTGGCAAATTCTTTTGAAAATGCATCCATTTCAAATATAATGACCAAAGCATCAAAATTTTTCGTACTGCTGACTCCCTTATGGATTTCATTGCTGTTAATAATAACCAGGCTTCCTTTCTCTACCAACAGAGGCTTCTGGTTACAGTAGAAAATCCCCCCGCCATTTAAAATATAGTGAAATTCCAGCTGTTCATGCCAATGGGGCTGGCAATAAGTACCCGGCCTCCTGATATGATTTTCAAGCATCTGCACCGGAAATTCATCATCTTTTATGATTTTCTTTTCATATAGGTTTAAATCATGCATGGTTTACCTCTCATTCATCTGCTATTTCTTATCCTGTCTGCAATCTGCAACATCCTCGGCAGACATTCTTTAAAGAACTCTTTATATCCCTTGCAATGGTAATTCTTATACCTTTCATCATCCGTTTTTAATCTGCTTCTCTGGCAGCCGCCCTTGCATATCCTGTAAAATTCGCAGTTCCTGCATTCCTGTGATAGTTTTAAAGACTCTTCTATAAACTTTATTTCTTTTCTTTTTTCATCCATAGCCGAAATGGACATATCATTGATGCATCCAAGCTTATATTGATCCAGCATATAGAAATCACAGGGATATACACTGCCGTCTGCTTCTATGACATATTGCACCCCACAGATACCCCGCTGGTCACAAGCCTCTGCCATTCTGCCGAGAAGAATAGCTATATAGTTTTCGAACTGTCTGATGTAAGGCTGTTTATTTGCTTTCAGGTCTTCAAACCAACAGTCGAACAGCTTTACCAGGAACTTTCCATAAGCTTCCGGCATTAAGGAATACTCACGTTCTCCCGGTTTCTCGTATAAAGGATCCAGACAGGCTATATATTGTTGATAATACCAGCCATTTCTCCTGTATAAATCGTATATTTCTTCTATGTGTTCCGCCACTTCCCTGTGTACTACCGTGAGGATATTGTATTCCACATTATATTTATCCAACATGTCCGCCGCTTTTATCACCTGTGCATAGGTCGTTTTCCCGGACTTTGTATGACGATATTTATCGTGAATATCTTGGGTTCCATCAACCGACAGACCAATCAAAAAGTGATTTTCTTTCAATAACCGGCACCACTCTTCATTGATATTCAACCCATTGGTTTGCAAGGCATACTCTACCTTAATATGATTCCTGTTGTAATGCTTTTCGAATTCAATCACTTTACGAAAAAAATCAATTCCTGCCAAAGTAGGCTCTCCTCCTTGAAATGCGACAGAGCACATACCTTCTGCATGCAATATTGTCTTGCGCATCACATTCTTTAATGTCCGTTCACTCATAATACCAAAAGATGCAACGCTCCTCTTATTCTGCTCATCGCAGTAAAAGCAGTATTCACACTGCATATTGCAGTTACCGGAAGCCGGTTTTATCAATACACTAATCGGCGGCATTTGACTTCTCCTTTTCATGCTAAACTTCATTTCTTTATTTACTGTACCGCAAACTATCCCTGTACACAATATTATATCGAAAATTTAATAAAATTAAAAGATTAATTACTTCGCTTAAAATTCCGTCGGTAATCATGAACATCAATAACAACAGGTTGACAGAAGGTACTGTTTTTACCTGTAAAAACAGAAAAGACAATGAAAAATGTCCCGGCGACTATTTTCTGCCAAGACATTTTTCATTACTGCTTATTTCGCTTATTATTTTCAATCGATATAATATTTCGTATCAGGGCAGTCAGTTAACCGTTTTTACAATATCGGACCCTAACATTTCCTCCATTGCTCCTAACAGGCCGTTTCTGACTGTTTGGAGCTCAACTTCCACTAGTTTTTTATGTCTCACCAGACATTTCCCCGCAACAAAGACCGTATCCACATTACCGGAATTTGCACTGTATACAATAACGGAATAAGGATTAAAGACCGGAAACATATTGGCCGAATCCGTCTCCAGCAATACAAAATCCGCCTGTTTCCCGACTTCCAGAGAGCCGGCCAGTTTGTCCAAATGCAGGGTTTTAGCTCCTCGAATGGTTCCCAGGGCTACAATTTCCTGTGCGGGAAAAATGGAACGGTCCTTATTTTTTAACTTATGGAAATTAGCAAACAATTTAAATTGAGTTAAAACGTCTAACGTATTTCCGCTGGTTGCACCGTCCGTCCCCAGTCCTACCCTTATTCCCGAATCCAGCAAAGCTTTTATATCTGCTACACCTTTCGCCGACTTGGTATTGGAACCGATGCAATGGGCTACACCCACATTCCGTTTCCTTAATAATTCAATATCCTCTTTGGATAAATGGATACAATGGGCAGCAATTAAGGATTCATCCAGGCATCCTATGGAATCCAGAAATTTAACCGGCGTCATAGAATAAGTATCCTTAAAATACTTCATTTCATAATCCATCTCAGCGACATGCATTGTAATAGGCAGCTGATAAATTTCACTTATTTTTTTCGCCCTTTTTAAACTCTCTTCCCCATTGGTATTGGTTGCATGAGGTGCAATACAGGGTGTAATTAGTTTATGGTTCTTCCATTTATGAATAAATTCTTCCGCATAGGCAAAGCCGCTTCCGGGTTCCCTGGAATCACAGGTTTCTAAATCAGCCACCGTTTCTCCCAGAATTGCCCGCATATGCATGGCATCAACCGCTTTTGCTATCTCATCTTCAAAATAATACATGTCCAAAACAGTAGTTACACCGCCTAATAGCATTTCGCAAATGGAATATTTAGCACCCCAGTATGCTAAATTTTTATTCATATATTGATTTTCCAGGGGAAACAAAAAACGTCTTAAGCGGTCTTTTACATCATCTCCGAGACTGCGGAACGGAAGCATCCCCAAATGGGCATGTGTATTTATCATTCCGGGCATTAATATCCCATTCTTCCCGTCTATGATTTCTCCCTCTTCCTGAAAAGACTCCATATCCCCCAAACGGACAATCCGATCACCCTCCATTGTTAAAAATCCCTTTTTATATTCCGTCATTTTTTCATCCATGGTAATAATCCTGGCATTAACAATCGATTTTTTCATTCCGTCCTATCCTCCTTACATTCCAGCGGAATAAAACCTTGTGTCTTCACATCCATCAAACCATAGTCTGTTAATTTCACATTAGGGGAGACCGGCAGGGTTAAGGTTGAAAATGACATAATCTCATTGTCATGCCTATATCCCAACCGTTTCATAGCCAGACGCACCGCTCCTACTTCTTCTGCCAATCGTCCTATCTTTGCATCACTGATAATACCGCCTATTTTCAGCTGTACCGATGCTGACAGTTTTGAATTTTCATATACTGCATAACCGCCCTGCAGCTCTATTATTTTCCTTTGGGCTAAAACCATATCTTTTACCTTATTTCCCATCACAATCAGATTATGGGAATCATGTGACCAGGTTGTTGCAATGGCACCAGTCTTAGTAAGAGCACCCTCCACCAGGGCATACGAAACATTCCCATTCTTTCCATATCTCTCAAAGCACGCCAGCAACGCCGTATTTTGATTTCCACAAGCCGCGGCAGTATTGTTTTCCCATTGTATCCTTCCGTCTTTCACAGAAAATCTTTTCTGTACCAGTTTCGTAAAGGTAGAATGTTCCTCTATTTGTATTACATTACACAGGACTTCCTTTTCTTTGCTGTCTGTATGTAACTCAAAATCAGATTCTTCCGCTTCCCGGCACTTTACCGAATGATAAAACTCCTCCGGAAATTCTATGCTCTCTGAGGTATCCTTCCTGTATTGTTTTCCATTTTTATAAACAGCATGAATACGGAAGGAGTTTACGTCCTCCAATACTATAAAATCAGCTATTTTACCCGGAGCAATGCAGCCCCTGTCTGTTAAGTGCATTCTTCTGCTTGGTGTATAAGTACTGCAGTAAATCGCCTTTTCCGGAGGCATTCCCAAATCAACGGCCAGCCTAATATTCTGATTTAAGTGGCCTTCCAACAGATGATCCGCCATAACATCATCCGTCACCAGTGCAATGTATTCATAAAAATGATGTTT
>JAATEU010000124.1 GCA_015655565.1 Clostridiales bacterium | reverse complement strand
GGGCTTGCAGACCCATAAAAGAATCTGCCTCTATTTGAAGATTACATATGATTGATGATGTGCAAATATTGGTAAATAATCATAATTTTTATTATGGTTTGTTAAATTTACCCTTTTCAGCCATTTTGATTTCACACTTACTTCCCTCCTTTTATAATTAACGGCACAAACCACTATTGATGTGTGCAGGAGCAGAATGAAAACCATAAAAAGATATTAAACTCTGCCTGAGATTTTCACTCTTCCATAATATACATTATAATTCCATTTAATTACATTTTCAACATAATTAGTATACTTTGTGTATCACAATTTCCTCAAAATGAACCTCAATAATCCAAAAGGGCACCCTATGTATTCTTATTCTTCCAATTATGAACGATACTATTTTTTATATTAAATTAATCCTTTAGATATTCATATATCTCCATCTTCTCACCATCCGTTTTAACCGTAACCGCTCCGCACTCATAAGTAATTTTAATAGTGCCTCCAATTTGTTCCAATCTGGAAAGCAATTCTTTATGGGGATGTCCATAACTATTGTCTTTTCCACAGGAAATTATGGAGAATTCCGGTTTTATCAGATTTAAAAAATCTTCGCCGCTGGAATACCCTGAGCCATGATGGGCAACTTTTAATACATCATAATCCGCAGCTACAGGAGAAAGCCCATTTAAGGCATGATTCAATTGACCCTCTAATTCCTTAAGTACTAATTCTTCTCCATACGCCTCCAGGTCTCCTGTTAATAGCAAATCAAATTGCTTATAGTTAACGCTGAGTACAGTGGAATAAGCATTTCTCGAACTGTATGCAAATTCAGGAGCCGGATGCATACAGGTAAATGTCACTTCTCCGTCCTGTATTACATCTCCCTTTTCAATATATAAAACCGGTATTCCTTTGGAAGCGGCCATTGAGACTAAATCTTCATAAACATCGTCTTTCCTGGAGATATTAGGAAGAATCAAATGACGGATTTTAATATTTCCTGCTTCATCCATTGCCTCAATTAATTCCTTTAAACCGGAAACATGATCGGAATCAAGATGCGTTACTATGGCATAATCCAATACACCCACACCTTTTGCTTTTAAAAATGGCTCCAACCGGTATTGGCCAACCTTACTTACATCCGTACTGCCACCGTCAATAAAATAAGTTGTGCCCTTAGGTGTCATTATAAAGATTCCATCACCCTGCCCTACGTCTAAAAAAGTCACATTAAAAGTGATATTTTTAGATGTAACAAGTATAATTCCTAAAAACGACAGCAGTATGATGCTTAATTTTCGTTTTTTTCTTAAATTAATACTGATAAACAATAAAATAATTAAATAATATGTAATAATAACCAATGCGGCAGGACGTCCGACTAGAAAAGCCTTTCCCGGTAATTTTGAGGCAATCCGGCATACAGCTTCATAGAAATTCAAAATATAATGGACTCCGCCAATAAAAAACACACCTAACGGCTGGTAAATAAAGCCCAGGATACCAGCGGTTAAAGCCAGCAATATAATAATGGAGGATGACGGTAAAATAATAAGATTAATAAGCACGGAATAAGGAGGAAATTCAAAAAAGAAATACAGAATAACCGGCAGTGTCATAATTTGTATACTGATACTTATCTTTAAACCATCCCAGATTAGATTTTTTATAGGTATCAGTTCGGAAAGGACAGGATTAATTAGTGCAATTCCTAAAATAGCACCAAAAGAGAGTAAAAAACCGGTATTCCATAACTGCAGGGGTGATTGTATTAATATAACCAGGGCACTCAGGGAGGCAGCCGATAATAAATCATAAGTTCTGCCAATCAATCCGGCTGTCATAAGAATAATCAGCATAACCACTGCCCGGTTGGTAGAAACACTGAAATCAGTAAGAATCCCATAGGAAAATAAAAGGAATGCAGATATTATGGCCGCAGGGAAAAGCGGAATTTTAACATGCCGCAGAAACTGAAATAAGGATAATCCTAATAAGGATACATTAAGTCCTGAAATAGCAAGTATATGGGATATACCGCTTTGTTGATATAATTCTTTTATATCAGGGTCAAGAAGTGTCATTTCTCCCAATATCATTGCCGATAAAATACCTGCATTCTTAATCGGAAGAATATTCTGGTATACATTTATTAACTTTTTCTTAAAGGTATATAAGAACTGATAAAAATCGGAATACTCATGGCTTATTACATCAATTGATTCCGCATTCATTTTATAATCAATATTCCGCATTTTATTATATTGGTATTCATTGAATTGTCCGGGATTGGAAGCTTTTTGAAACTTTAAGATACGGCCTGAAACGGATAAGATGTTCCCAATTTTATATTGGACTTTTGAAGAAGTGTAAATCGTTAATTTCCTGCTGTAATAATTTTGTGATTGGTTCAGCATGATTTTATTGTTTTTTAAAGTAAGGACGGCATAATCACCTTTCTCCTGAATCATCTCCAATTGTCCGGAAACATTTCCATTTGTTTCATTATCAAAAACAGAATCCATACCGGCAGGAGCCAGCTGATGGTTCATCAGGGTGTAACCTGAGAAAAATAAAAACGGTAAGCTTAAGAGAAAACAAAAATTAACAAGTTTAACCTTTCTTTTTTCATAAGGAATACATATCCATAAAATAATCATAAGGAAGGCAAGGCACCCTGTTATAATTATGATGAAAGGAGATATGGAATGCAACACCAAACCTGCCAGGTAAGAAGCTAATATCCAAACAAGGGGTCTCTTGCTATTCATCACTTGCTCCCCTCCACCAAATCCAGGTTTCTTTCAAACAGGCCGTCAAATGGTATGCCTTCCCTGTAGTTTTTCTGAATTTCCCCATTAATGGTAAATTGGACCTTGTTTATGGTGGAAAGCTCAACTAAAGAATTTACAATCGAATAAATTACAACCTCATCTTTAATTCCTTCCATTTTATTCAGAAATTTTTCATTGAAATCCACATAACAGATACCGTCTTTTGTCGATACATTAAGCAATTCCGTTCCGTCCGGTATGGTTTTAAGCATATTGCCCTTTATATTTCTAACCTCCTCGGGACCGCCGATTAATCTTTCCAGTATCAGCTTTTCTATGGGTACATTCCCTTCATACGTAATTTTTAAATCGGTGCTTTCCAATGCCGTACCCTTTTCATTGGAAAAATAAACTGTCACATATACATTCTCCACACTGGTATCATCAATAAAATCATCTGATTCCATAAAGCGGAGCGGTTTATCATTTAAGCCCATGACAGGCTGACCGCCTACAGTAAATTCCACAGAATCCACTCCTTCAATCTGGCATAAGGTTTTTACTATGCTGGCCCTGCATAATACCTCAGAGATACCTGACAGGTCATTATAATATGAGTTAAAATCAATACTTAAATTATTCTCGTTAAAGCTGAAATTCTCCGCTTCTAAATTATCCGGCCCTGCCTTCTTAAGGGAATAATCCTCAGGCTCTTTGCTTAAGGCTTCTAAATATTCCTCCACCAGCTCTTCTTTTGTTGTACCAACCGGTTCATATGCTTCCCCTATAATTTTAGTCTCATCCGCATTAATATAATAAATATAAGTTTCCGCCCCGTCTGATTCTTTATCCTCCCCGTCCCCATTATTTTGGCTGCAGGCTCCCAATAGGATGGCTATGAAAAGAACGGGTACCATTGAAGCTACTTTTTTCCCAATATTTTTATAATTAAAACCTTTCATAGTTATCTCCTTTCCGGTAAGCTTCAGGCAATATAATTTATCGGTACACGTACCGTAAAGGTGGTACCTTCATTTTCCTTACTGTATACTTTAATCGCGCCCCGGTGCATATGAACGGCATTTTTGGTAATGGACAGCCCAAGACCTGTACCGCCGCTTTCCCTGGAACGTGTTTTATCAACACGATAAAAACGGTCAAAAATAAAATCCTGTGCTTCCTCGGGTATGCCAATCCCCGAATCCGAAACCTTAACGTAAAAATATTTGTGGTCGGCATTCAGTGATACCCGGACCCAACCATCCTCAACATTATACTTAATTGCATTCTCAATTAAATTAGAAAGTGCAAGGGATAGTTTAACCTCATCCACCTCAGCTATGACCGGCCGGAAACTTTCATATATTAATTCAATATTATTTTTCTTGGCAATGGGACGCAGCCGTTTTAATACAAGCTCCAGTAATTCATTGATTTTAATTGAGGTTATATTCATATCACTTGCTGTTTTATCCAACTTAACCAGGGATAATAAATCATTAATGATTTTATTCTCCCGCTCTATTTCTTCCGCAATATCTACTAAAAATTCACGGTATAATTCAGACGGTACATTTTCCTGCATTAACAAAGAATCGGCTAAAACTTTTACGGAGGTAAGGGGGGTTTTAAGTTCATGTGATACATTGGATACAAATTCCTGCCTGGAACTTTCCAGGTTTTTAATCCGCAAAAGCATCTGATTCAGAGAATTTGATATCTGTTTTACTTCATAGAATCCACCCACCGTAACCTCTTCATCCATATACCCTTCCGTTAAGTGGCCGATCGCTTTCTTTAGGCTAATAAATGGTTTCGTAAATACACCGGAATAAAAAAAAGCATATACAAATATCAGGATAGCCGTGGTAAGGAACAAAACCGAAGCCTTTTGATACAGCATCGTTGTAATCGTATGTATATTCTTAGTCGAAAAATTCATTAAAAGTACACCCATAATTTCCTTCGTGGTGTTATGGGTGATTGGAACCGTCATTTCAATATAATTATCCTGCTTATTCTGATAAATACTGCTGGTGCCCCGGAGACATTTAATAACATCTTCCGAAATGATAATATTGCCGTCCTCAATTCCATAAGTATCTTTTAGAATATTTAAATTACTGTCAATAACTAAAATCCTGCCTTCATAGATACCTGTAACCCGATACAACTCCGTATTGGCTTCTTCTGAGGAAGAGTCGGTAAAATAACCGGAGGAAAGTAAAAGATTCGCCAGGGAACTGCCTTGGCTTAATAAAGCACTTTGCCTCTGTTCAAAAGCCGTCGTATTATAGGTATTAACAATCTCCCAGGTAAAAAATAAAATGGGAAGAATACCAATTAAGAAGAGTGCAAATAATGAATGCACCCTCATACTTTTCATAAACCATAATCTGTATCTAATTTTGAAAAAAATAGCCAACACCCCATTTTGTATGTATATATTTAGGCTCACTGGGATTCTCTTCAATCTTCTCACGTAATCTGCGAATGTGGACATCTACGGTTCTTACATCACCTGGATAATCATATCCCCATACAATATTGAGTAAATTTTCACGACTATATACCTTGTTGGGATTGAATATTAATAACTCCAGTAAATCAAATTCCTTTGCCGTTAAATTAACTTCCTTATTATTAACATAAACGCGCCTGCTTTCGCAGTCAATCTTTAAATCTTCAAATTTTATAACCTTAGCCTGGTTCTCAGCAGATTTTTTGGCACTTCTTCGCATAATGGCTTTAATACGTGCTTTTACTTCCAGGATATTAAAAGGCTTGGTAATATAATCGTCAGCCCCGTATTCCAAACCAAGAATTTTATCCATATCATCGCCTTTGGCCGTCAGCATGATAATCGGCATACTGGAGAATTCCCGAATCTGCTG
>JAATEU010000466.1 GCA_015655565.1 Clostridiales bacterium | reverse complement strand
GATACGGGGAAAGTATATATAGAGCTTGAAATTGAGGGTGTTAAATTCTTTAAAAAGTGGGCTATTCTTAAGTTTAAGGGAATTGATACTATAAATGATATAGAAAAATATAAAGGCAAAGATCTGCTTGTTACCAGGGATAATGCAGTTCCTCTTGAGGATGGCGAATATTTCATCTATGATATTATTGGTTCGAGGGTTATTACCGATGAAGATGAGGAATTAGGGGAATTAACAGAAGTAATAGCAACAGGGGCTAATGATGTCTATATCGTTACTGCAAAAGATGGAAAAGAAATTCTGCTGCCATCTATTAAAGAATGTATTTTAGACATTGATGTTACAAAAAAAATAATTAAGGTTCATGTATTGCCCGGCTTAATCCAGTGACAAAATGCAGTTCCAGGATGGCTTGTGGGAGACACTAATGTGGAACAGGGTCTCTTTGCCGGAATAAAATACATGCGTGAAGATAGAGGGAGTATATCATGAATTTCTATATTTTAACTTTATTTCCGGAAATGATTGAACAAGGCTTAAATACAAGCATAATAGGAAGGGCCTTGGATAAAGGGCTGCTTTCCCTTAAGACTGTAGATATACGTGACTTTTCCGAAAATAAACATAAAAGAGTGGATGATTACCCCTATGGCGGGGGTGCCGGCATGGTTATGGCCCCGGGGCCTGTTTACCGGGCTTATCAATTTATTGAAAATCAGATAAGTTCCGCCAAAAAAGCATATGAGGACTTAGAAACAACAGATATTATTAAAAAAAGCAGAGTTATCTACCTGACCCCGCAAGGAAACATATTTCATCAAAGTATGGCTGAGGAATTAGCGAAGGAAGAGGATTTGATTTTTTTATGCGGTCATTATGAAGGAATTGATGAACGGGTACTTGAAATGATCGTAACCGATAATGTATCCATTGGTGATTATGTATTAACCGGCGGTGAATTACCTGCCATGGTTATGATTGATGCCATTGCCAGATTCGTGCCCGGAGTTTTGAATAATGATGTTTCTGCCGAGTTTGAATCCCTTCAGGATAATTTATTGGAATATCCCCAGTATACGAGACCGGAAGTGTTTATGGAAAAGCCTGTACCGGAGGTTTTATTATCCGGACATCATAGCAAGATAGAGGAATGGAGAAAAGAGCAGTCCATCCTCCGTACGGCCGGAAACCGTCCGGATTTACTGGAAAAGGCGGAATTAACCGTTAAAGAAAAGAAATTTCTGTCGAATACCCTGAATAAGCAAAGGAATGAATCTTAAATATCAATGGCTGAACTGTAACAAATATTTATATAAATGATCTCAAAATACTTGCAATCTTTTTATGAATATGTTAGAGTAAGATGTTGTGAGATGGGATGCTCCTCTGGTACACCGCTTTTTGATCTTTTGGATATGATATGTTTATATGTCCGTTAAGCAAGGTATTAAGAACATCTAAATATTAAGGAGGTCACAAAATGAACAATATTATTAAAAACATTGAAGCTGCTCAGCTCAAAGAAAATGTAGCCAGTTTTAACGTAGGTGATACGGTAAAGGTATATGCCAAAGTAAAAGAAGGCAGCCGTGAAAGAACACAGATTTTTGAAGGTGTTGTTTTAAAAAGGCAAAATGGCGGAGCCAGAGAAACTTTTACAGTCAGAAAATCATCTAACGGTATCGTTGTTGAGAAGACCTGGCCTTTACATTCTCCAAGTGTTGAAAAAATTGAAGTTATCAGACGTGGTAAAGTCAGAAGAGCTAAGTTAACTTATTTACGTAATAGAGTAGGTAAGAAAGCAAAAGTAAAAGAAATTTTAAAATAATTTTTTACGGAATAAACACAAAAACGGGAAGGGACAACTACTTAGGTATTGTCTCTTTTTTAACAGGCAAAGATTTTACAGCATTTGCCGTTGGTAAAATAGGAGCAAGGTATGGAATTTGATTTTGATAAGGCAAGTAAAAGGCCTATTATTAAAAAAATTATAATCAATATTATTATTTGGAGCGCTGAAATTGCTGCTGTAATAGCATCCGCTTACTTTATAGTAAATTATGCACTTGAAAAAACGACCATGCTGGGTGATTCCATGGTAATAACCTTAAACGATCAGGATAAAATTATTATTAATAAGTTTTCTTACCGTTTTTCGAAGCCGGAACGATATGATGTAATTGTATTTAAACAGACTAATAAAGAGCACAGCTATTATAATATAAAAAGGATCATTGGATTGCCTGGTGAAACCGTACAAATTTTGGACGGTAAAATTTATATAGGCGGTGAAGTCCTTACAGAGCCTATCGTTGCAGATTCCATGAATAACAGCGGCCTTGCAGCGGAGGAAATTCAATTGGATAAAAACGAATACTTTGTATTAGGTGACAATCGAAATAATAGTGAAGACAGCCGTTTCGCCAATATTGGAAATATATTATTTGATGATATTATCGGTAAAGCCTGGATTCGCAGCAATGATTTTGATTTTGTGAATAATTTAAATAAGAAAAAGGAGAAAAATTAATGCATTTTCAATGGTACCCCGGTCATATGTCAAAAGCAAAACGCATGATGCAGGAGGATATGAAGTTAATAGATGTTGTAATTGAACTGGTAGATGCCAGGATTCCGCTTAGCAGTAAAAATCCGGATATTGATGAACTTGCTAAAAACAAATCCCGTGTCATTTTATTAAATAAATACGATTTAGCTGATCCAAAGTATACAGATCATTGGAAGGCTTATTTTGAAAGACAGGGATACTTTGTAACCTTGGTGAATTCAAAAAATGGAAATGGAATAAGAAAAGTAAATGAGGTGGTCCAGCAGGCTTGTAAAGAAAAAATTGAAAGGAACCGGAAAAGGGGTATTTTAAACCGTCCCCTGCGTGCAATGGTAGTAGGTATTCCCAATGTAGGCAAATCAACCTTTATAAACAGCATTGCAGGTAAAGCTGCTACCAAAACCGGCAATAAACCCGGTGTGACAAAAGGAAAACAATGGATTAAAATAAATAAAAATATTGATTTATTAGATACTCCCGGTATTTTGTGGCCAAAATTTGAAGATCAGTCCGTTGGCCTCAGGCTGGCATTTATTGGTTCCCTGCGGGAGGAAATACTTAATACTTTTGAATTATCCCTGGAGTTAATAAAATTTCTAATCCTCAATTATAAAGGAAACCTGGCGAACCGCTATGGAGTAGAAGAAAGTGATGACGCTGTAAAAACTTTAAGCGGTATTGCCGAAAAAAGAGCTTGCAGAATTAAGGGTGGTGAATTAGACTTAAATAAAGCAGCAGGTATTGTCATGGATGATTTCAGAAATGGAAGATTAGGTACGATTACCTTGGAATTTCCAAGTGTTTCTGATACTGAGCAGACCAGTTAATCATATAGCCTGCAGGAAAGAAAGAGGTGGTTGTGTGTTTTTAGAGCATAAATTAGAACATAATAATTTAGAACCTAATATGGAGGATGAAAGTACAAATGACAGAAAAAGCAAAAAATTTTTTACTGAGTTTTTGCATCTGTTGTTCTATCTGGTCCTTGTTTTTCTTTCTACATTTTTAATCCTTCAATTTATTGGGCAAAGAACACTGGTCCTTGGCCAATCCATGGAAAACACCCTCTCTGATCAGGATAATTTGATTGTTGATAAATTTTCTTATCATTTTATGAAACCGGATAGATTTGATATTGTCGTTTTTCCCGTTGATGAGTCCGAAGATGTTTTTTATATTAAAAGAATTATTGGGCTGCCGGGTGAAACGGTACAGATTATTGACGGTAAAATATATATTAACAGCCAGTTACTGAAGGAAGATTATGGAAAAGAATTGATATCTGATGATAATGAAGGAATTGCATCATCACCGGTTGTACTGGGTGATACTGAATATTTTGTATTAGGGGATAACCGGAATCACAGTACGGACAGCAGAGACCCTGCGGTAGGCAATATTTCTAAATCATCAATCATTGGGAAAGCCTGGGTTCGGATTTGGCCTTTAAACCGATTTGGTTTTATAAATTACTAATGTAAAGGGAGAATAACTTGGAGATAAGAATAACAGATATAAAAAATGAATTGGAACTAACGGATCCGGAGCATCTGGACGATACATTAAATAAGTACCGAAACGATGCCAGGGCCGGTGTAATAAAATTAATTAAAAAATATGATTTAGAAAAGCAAAAGCACCTACAGGAAATAAAAAGAACCGGTTTAATGAAGTTCTATGAATATAGATATAGGGAATACACTTATATCTGTGGTATTGATGAGGTTGGAAGAGGCCCTTTAGCCGGACCCGTAGTTGCCGGTGCCGTAATCCTGCCCAGGGATTGCAATATTTTATATATTAACGATTCCAAACAGCTATCGGAGAAAAAAAGAGAAGAATTATACGATGAAATTATGGAACAGGCAATAGCTGTTGGAGTTGGAAGCATCCCTCCGGCTAAAATTGATGAAATAAACATACTGCAGGCAACCTATTAGGCTATGCACCAGGCAATTGCCAATCTCTCTGTAGCTCCCGAGTTGCTTTTAAATGATGCGGTTACCATACCTAAAGTTAAAATTAAGCAGGTTCCCATTATTAAAGGTGATACAAAAAGTATATCCATAGCTGCAGCAAGCATTATTGCAAAAGTAACCCGGGTCCGGCTTATGGTTGCGTATGATAAAATATTCCCGCAATATGGTTTTGCAGCCAATACAGGTTATGGCTCTAAGGAGCATATTAAAATTCTTAAAAATATAGGTCCGTCGCCTATCCATAGGGCAAGTTTTATTAAGAATTTCTTCTGAGGGTTAAAATTTAAAGCAGATGGGGAAAAATTTAAAGCAGCGGGAAAGATGAAAAAAGGAGTCCGGATATGACGGAAAGCTCAGATAAAACAGAAAATAAACAAAAAAATACACCATATCATAATAAAACGGCCATTGCATTGGCATATAATCCGGAGGAGGCTGCTCCGAAGATTATTGCTTCCGGTAAAGGGTATTTAGCCGATAAGATCCTTCAAACTGCTGATAATAATCATATACCGGTTCATAAGGATGAGCAATTGGCGGCAACTCTTTCAAAATTAAATATAGGTGATTATATTCCTCCTGAATTATATGAGGTTGTATCGGAAATTTTAATATTTGTTGATAATATGGACCGTATAAAAGCCAAGGTTCTTCCGAAAGGGGAGTAGTTTATGTATAATAAACGATCCGTTGGAACGCAGTATGAGCAAATTGCTGTCCGGTATTTAATGGAACGGGGATATGTAATTATTGAACATAATTTTCAATGCAGAACCGGAGAAATTGACATTATTGCCAACGAAAACGGCTATCTCATTTTCGTTGAAGTGAAATACCGGAAAAATACGGCAAAAGGTTTACCGCAGGAAGCGGTAGATACTTATAAGAGACAAAAAATCACCCGTACCGCTGAGTATTATATGTTAAAAAAGCATATTCCTGTGGATACTCCCTGCCGTTTTGATGTCGTAATTATTTTAGACCGGGAAATCTCTTTAATACAAAATGCCTTTGAGGCCATTTTCTAAGATGGTGAATTTTTATCCTGAAGAATAAGGAAGACTGCTGAAAAAGTCTCTTTAATAAATTAGCAATAAACTTAGCATAAGACCTGGGAGTGAATATGAAATTTAAAAATAATAAAAATGCGGTTCTTAATACGAATATAAATGTACCATATATCACTTTCCCGTGTTTGTCTGAAGTTAATTATATTAAACATGGGTTTTCTACCAGACTGGGCGGAGTCAGTAAAGGCTGCCATGAATCGATGAATCTGGGATATTATAATGGTGACAATTCTGAAAATGTAGATGAGAATTACAGGAGAATCAGTGAAAGCATAGGATTTAATCCGGAAAACTTAGTTGCCTCGGATCAGGTTCACAAAACAGAAATTAAACTGGTTACTGCGGGAGATAAGGGAAAAGGTATTTTAAAAGAAAAGGATTACCAGGGCATCGACGGTCTGATAACAAACATAATTGGAATTCCTTTGGTTACCTATTATGCCGACTGTGTTCCTTTATATTTCGTGGATACAAAAAATCATGCTGTCGGCTTAAGTCATTCCGGATGGCGGGGTACGGTAAAAAGAATGGGACAGGCAACCCTTCAAGCCATGAAGCAGCATTTTGGTACGAATCCGCAAGAAGTCATTGTCCTGATAGGACCGTCCATATGCAAAGAGTGTTATGAAATCAGCCAAGATGTTGCGGAAGCCTTCCGTAATGGTTTCACCGAAGTTCAATTAAAAGATATCCTTTACGGGAAAGGTAATGATAAATATCAATTAGATTTATGGGAAGCAAACCGTCATATACTTTTGGAGGCAGGTTTAAAATCTGAAAACATTCATATATCCCAAGTATGTACTTCCTGTAATAGTGATTTATTATTTTCTCACAGGGCTTCCCATGGAAAACGAGGTACGCTGGCAGCATTTTTAATGCTGGAATCATGAAGGTATTCAGAAACAGGAAGGAGCACCGTAATGAGAAAGCTTCTTTCTTATCTGTTTTATTAATTATTTTTTTTATACTCCGTTAAAATATCCTGTATACGTGTGGTGGAATCAAGAATTCCATCAACGGACCGGTCATGATTTATGGTATCTATGATTAATGCGAGATAACGGCTTAAATCTACATTGGTATAATAGGGTTTTTCTAATAATTCAGGAGAACAATATGTAAGGTTGGTAGTAAATATGCGGTCTATAATTCTTTTTTTAAAATATTCATCAAATTCATCATATCCTTCCGCAAATAAACCATAGGTAGCAGCAATAAAAATCTTGGATGCCTTTCTCTTCTTTAACTCCATAGCTGCTTCCAGAATATTCTGACCTGTAAAAATCATATCAGCGACAATTAAAACTGTTTTTCCTTCTACGTCGGAGCCCAAAAATTCGTAGGCTGCAACGGGATTCTCACCATTTAAAACAACGGAATAATCGCGTCTTTTATAAAACATTCCCATGTCGACACCTAAAATATTAGCATAAAATACGGCTTTGGACATTCCGCCTTCATCCGCACTGATAATCATTAAATGATCATTATCCAGTTTTAACCCTTTCTCCGTTTCTAATAGAGCCCGTATAAATTGATATGAAGTGTAAAAATTGTCAAAACCGTCAATTGGTATTGCATTCTGTACTCTGGGATCCAGGGCATCGAAGGTGATTATATTTTTTACACCCATTTTTATTAGTTCCTGCAAGGCAGTAGCACAGTCAAGGGATTCCAGGTTCGTTCTTTTATTCTGTCTTCCTTCATATAAAAAGGGTATGATAACGTTAATGCGATGTGCTTTTCCATTACAGGCGTCTATTAAACGCTTCAGATCCTGAAAATGATTATCCGGAGACATCCTATTAACCATATTGTCCAGACTATACTCAATACTATGATTTGTTACATCTGCTAAAATATATAAGTCTGTGCCTTGAACCGATTCCTTAATGATCCCTTTTGCTTCTCCCGAATTAAATCTGGGGCATTCCGCATCAACTAAAAAGTTATCGGCTTCATAGCCTAAAAATGCCGGTAAATTCTTATATTCCCAAGCCTGATCATGTCTGGCCGTCACAATCAAATCGTTGATTTTTTCTGCTAATGGCCGAAATCCGTCTAAAGAAATAATTTTAAGTGGTGCGACCGGAAGTGTTTCCATATTATTTGTGGTTGTCATACTAAACCTCCATAGAGTGATTCATTACCATACTATTTATAACACTTCGATTAACATTCGTCAACAAATAATATGTTAATTTAATTACGGTATAAGGATAACGGAATGGGAAGTGCAAGCTTGCGTATACTTAATTTCTATCCTTTCGTATTTAAAAAACAGAAGTATTTTTGATTATAAAAACCTGTATTATTTTTAGGTGATAAATAAAATCATTTAAAAACCATAAGATAGATTGACTTTTAGTAGTGCTATATTATATAATTCCCAAAGAAATTGAATTTCATTATCATAATCTTATATATTGGAATAATAAAGCATTTTTAATAGTGGGTATACACTTAATATCATGTCTTAAGGAGAAATTAAATTAT
>JAATEU010000433.1 GCA_015655565.1 Clostridiales bacterium | reverse complement strand
CAGGGCCTATGCCTGGTAATCGGAGGAACACTTTTATATAAATTGAAAAAACTGACCTTAGCCGCTATTATAGCAACCGCAGGCATTTTTTCTACTATAATGGGCTTTATGTACGGCAGTTTCTTTGGTTATGAAGATGTCATACCGCACCTGTGGCTTAACCCCATGGAAAATGTAATGACAGTACTTATAACGTCTGTGGCTTTCGGAGTCGTATTAATTATTATATCTATGATTTTGAATATTATTAACGGCATTAAAGCAAAAGATATAGGGAAGATATTTTTTGATACCAATGGTATCGCGGGTATTGTATTTTATGGTGCTTTAATTACCTGTGCAGTTCTTTTGCTTACAGGTAAAACATTACCGGCAGCCATAGTATTAATCATCTTTTTTGCCATTCCTTTATTGCTTATATTTTTCCGGGAACCACTTACCCATTATATTAAAAAGAAATCCAAGATCTTTCCGGACAATAAGGTTATGTTCTTCGTTGAATCTATATTTGAATTACTTGAAATATTATTAAGCTATTTAACCAACTCCATTTCATTCCTGCGTGTGGGTGCCTTTGCCTTAAGCCATGCGGCTATGATGGGCGTAGTTATGCTGTTGGCCGATGCGGAATCTGCCAACCCAAATATTTTTATTCTGATTTTAGGGAATATATTTGTTGCAGGAATGGAAGGCCTGATTGTAGGTATTCAGGTATTGCGTCTGGAATATTACGAAATGTTTAGCCGATTCTATAAAGGAACCGGTAAGGTATTTAAACCATATAAAAACAATTAATTAATTTTATTAGGAGGAAACACATTATGACAGAAAAAATTATAATATCAGCAGCTTTAATTTTAAGTATTATTATTCCCTTTGGAGCATTTCTTTTAGGTGAAAAGAAAAAAGGTAATTTAAAAGCAGCTTTAGCCTGCAATGCTTTCCTTTTTTTTGGAACCCTAATTCTTGCCGATATTTTATTATTCAGTGGCAAAGCCTCCGCTGCTGAAACCACAAATCTTGCCAGTGCTTCTACGGATGGCTGGAAATACATGGCGGCTGCCCTTTCCACCGGTTTATCCTGTATCGGCGGCGGTATTGCCGTCGCTTCCGCTGCCTCTGCCGCACTCGGTGCAATGAGCGAGGATTCCAGCATTATGGGTAAAGCACTTATCTTCGTTGCTCTTGCAGAAGGTATTGCCCTCTACGGCTTAATTGTGTCCTTTACCATTTTAGGATGATAAATCCTTACCTGTTAAGGAGGTAGTAATATGCGTATGTTTCTTGTCAGTGATAACGTTGATACTTACACAGGAATGCGCCTTGCCGGTGTAGACGGTGTCATTATACATTCAAAGCAGCATTTAAAGCGGCAGCTTGATTTGGCTATTGCCGATAAAACCATCGGAGTTCTGCTTATTACTGAAAAATTAAGTCTGGAATTCCCCGACATTATTGATGATGTAAAATTAAACCGAAAACTTCCTTTGATAGTAGAAATACCTGACCGTCATGGAACCGGACGTAAACCCGACTTCATTACTTCCTATGTGAATGAAGCCATTGGTATAAAATTATAAGAAGGAGTGAATTTTTATGACTTTAGATGAAAAATTAGAGCAATTTTATAATGCGGCAATTGACAGTGCTACAAGTCAAAATATTCTAATCATTGACGAATATCAGAAATCTCTTAAGGCAATCTATGACGACCACAAAAAAGATGCTTTAAGAAAAGCCAAGATAATTTACCGTATGGATTCGGAAAAACTGCTTCGTGAAAAAAACCGTGACCTTTCCGGTGAAGCCATTAAATTAAAGAGAAAAATCAGTGAAAAATCAGCTGAATTAACAGAAAAATTATTTCAGGATGTATCCGATAAGCTGATCTGCTTTATGGCTACTTCCGAATATTTTCATATATTGTGCAGACAGATAACGGATGCCAGGGAATTTGCAAGGGGAGACGAAATGACTATTTACATTAATCCCTCCGACTTACAGCTGAAATCTTCCCTGGAAGCAAACACCGGAGCCGTTCTGACAATCAGTACAAGGAATTTTATCGGCGGTACCCGGGCTGTCATACATGACAAAAATATTTTAATTGATAATTCCTTTTTGGCAAAACTTGAAGAAGTAAAGAATAATTTCGTTCTTTAAAAGGAATCCCGGTAACGGTACTTTGCTTTAATTTATTAAAAGAACGGGGGAGTTTTCTCCATTATGAATATAACAGGAAAAATATTCGGTATAAACGGGCCAATTGTATACGTATCCGGGAACCAGGGTTTTAAAATGAGTGAAATGGTTCTGGTCGGTAAGCAGAATTTAGTTGGTGAAGTAATTAGTTTAACAAAAAAAGAAACAACAATTCAAGTATATGAGGAAACAACCGGTTTAAAACCTGGAGAAGAAGTAACCTCAACAGGTGCTGCCATATCCGTAACTTTGGCCCCCGGCATAATCGGCAATATCTTTGATGGCATTGAACGTCCTCTGAAAGAAATATCAGCCCGCTCCGGTGCTTATATAACCAGGGGGGTCAGTGTTGAATCCCTGGATACCACGAAGCTTTGGGATGTTCATGTTACCGTTAAGGAGGGTGATAAACTCTACGGTGGGACTATAATAGCCGAGGTTCCTGAAACCAGGGCAATTATCCACAAATGCATGGTTCCGCCCTTCGTTTCCGGTATTGTTACTAAGGTTGTTCCAGACGGTAAATATACCATAAACGACCCTATTGTTACAATTAAAGATTCCTATGGTATAGAAAAGAATCTGACCCTGACCCAGAAGTGGCCTATCCGTATTCCAAGGCCAACCAATAAGCGTTACGCCTCCGACCGGCCGTTAATTACAGGACAGCGTATCCTGGATACCTTATTCCCCATAGCTAAGGGGGGCACCGCAGCCATACCGGGCGGTTTCGGTACCGGAAAAACCATGACACAGCACCAGCTGGCTAAATGGTCCGATGCGGATATCATTATATATATCGGCTGCGGGGAACGTGGCAATGAAATGACGGAGGTATTAGAGGATTTTTCGAAACTGGTTGATCCCAAATCCGGCAATCCTCTTCTTGACCGGACTACCCTCATTGCCAATACCTCCAACATGCCGGTTGCCGCCCGTGAGGCCAGTATTTATACCGGTATTACCCTTGCCGAATATTACCGTGACATGGGTTATCATGTAGCTATTATGGCCGACTCAACCTCCCGTTGGGCAGAAGCCCTGCGTGAATTATCCGGCCGTTTGGAAGAAATGCCTGCAGAAGAAGGTTTTCCGGCTTACCTTGCTTCCAGATTATCCGGATTTTATGAAAGAGCCGGATTCATGGAAAACTTAAACGGTACGGAAGGCAGTGTATCCATTATTGGTGCCGTGTCTCCCCAGGGCGGTGACTTCTCCGAACCGGTAACCCAGAACACCAAACGGTTCGTCCGCTGTTTCTGGGCACTTGATAAATCATTGGCTTATGCAAGACATTTCCCGGCGATCCAGTGGCTTACCAGTTATAGCGAATATTTAACCGATTTAGCTCCCTGGTATACAGCTAATGTAGGCAATGACTTCGTTGACTGCCGCAACCAGCTGCTTAGTATCCTGACCCAGGAAAGCCAGTTAAATGAAATAGTAAAACTGATTGGCAGTGACGTTCTGCCGGATGACCAGAAATTAGTTCTGGAAATAGCCAAGGTCATCCGCCTTGGTTTTGTACAGCAGAACGCTTATCACCCTTCCGATACTTACGTTCCGTTAATAAAACAGCTTAAAATGATGCAGACCATCCTGTATCTGAATACGAAATCAAAACAGCTGGTTGCCATGAATATGCCCATGTCCGTGTTAAAGCAGGAAAATATTTTTGAAAAAATAATTTCCATTAAATACGATGTGGCAAATGATGAGCTTAATAAATTCGACAACTACAGGACCATGATAGATGACTTTTATAATCAGGTCATAGCTAAGAACGCATAAGGAGGGCTGAAATATGTCAATAGAATATTTAGGACTAAATAAAATTAATGGCCCCTTGATTGTCCTGGAGGGTATCCGTGATGCTTCCTACGATGAAATTGTCGAGTTATCCGTGGAAGGTAAAAAAAAGATAGGCAGAATCGTAGAAATATATGAAGATAAAGCGGTTATACAGGTATTTCAGGGTACGGAAGATATGTCCTTAAATAATACCCATACGAAACTGACCGGTCATCCGATGGAGATAGCACTTTCAGAAGATATTTTAGGCCGTATTTTTAACGGTATCGGCCAGCCCATTGACGGACTTGGCAACATAGTTACCGACCTGAAACATGATGTAAACGGACAGCCTTTAAATCCCTGCGCCAGAGAATATCCCCGTAATTATATTAAAACAGGCATTTCAACCATTGATTGCCTTACTACCTTAATCCGCGGCCAAAAACTCCCCATCTTCTCCGGCAACGGCCTTCCCCATGACCAGCTTGCCGCTCAGATTGTCAGGCAGGCCTCTTTGGCGGAAGACAGCGATGAAGATTTTGCCATTGTGTTTGCCGCAATGGGTGTCAAGCATGACGTAGCAGACTTTTTCCGCCGCACCTTTGAAGACAGCGGGGCAAGCTCTCACGTAGTTATGTATTTAAACCTTGCCAACGACCCGGTTGTGGAAAGATTGATTACCCCTAAGGTAGCCCTTACTGCGGCAGAATATCTGGCCTTTGAAAAAGGAATGCATATTCTTGTTATTTTAACAGATATGACTTCTTTTGCAGAAGCACTGCGTGAAGTATCTTCCTCCAAAGGTGAAATTCCAAGCAGAAAAGGTTATCCCGGTTATTTATACAGTGAACTTTCCACCCTATACGAGCGGGCCGGTATTGTACGGGGCTGTAAGGGTTCCGTTACACAGATTCCCATTCTTACCATGCCAAATGATGACATAACCCATCCGATTCCCGACCTGACCGGATATGTTACGGAAGGTCAGATTGTTTTGGACCGGGCTCTTTATCAAAAAGCGATATATCCGCCAATCAATGTACTGCCTTCCCTTTCCCGTCTTATGAAAGACGGCATTGGTAAAGGTTATACCAGGGAAGATCATCAGGATCTTGCCAACCAGCTTTTTTCTTCCTA
The DNA here is from genome assembly GCA_015655565.1 of Clostridiales bacterium. Lineage (GTDB taxonomy): Bacteria > Bacillota > Clostridia > Lachnospirales > Lachnospiraceae > Anaerocolumna. Next base: position 297 of record JAATEU010000433.1, on the reverse strand, counting down.
TGCACGGGTAGGTGAAGCCAGAAATTTAGCCAGTGTCATTGGTGAAGATGAATTATCCCCTGTTGATAAAAAGTATCTGCAGTTCGGCATTGCCCTGGAACAGGAATTCATAGCCCAGGGATATAACGAAGACCGTTCTGTCCTTGAAACCCTGAATAAAGGCTGGGAGCTTGTAACAATACTCCCAAAAGAAGAATTAGACCGTGTTGATACCAAGATATTAGACCAATACTACAATGCGGCCGAAAAACCTGTTGCCAGGGAAGACTAAAGGCGGCTGTTCAGAGACAGCAGCTG
>JAATEU010000498.1 GCA_015655565.1 Clostridiales bacterium | reverse complement strand
GTTCTGCTTGCTGCAGCAGTAGTATTAATAAACTGTTCCTTTGGCGGGAAATTACAGATTCTTGCCACCGTATCCATGGCGTTAATCTGGTTGTATAATGGAAAAAGAGGACCGCAGGGCAATACATATATTTTTTATATATTCTACCCTTCACATATTTTTATATTATATTTAATAAGCCTGCTGCCAATGTTTGGGTAAAAGTTAACGGGGATGTTACAGGCTATATGGAAAGTGCAGCATCCCCCGTTTTGTGTCCGGTTACTTTTTTTTAGGCTTCATAGCTGGGTTTCATAAGAACGTTCCCGGGAAGAGTCATGGAAATCCTCATAATTATAGTAATTTGAGTCTTGGAAGCTTCCGGTTAAGTCATCTGAAACTACAGATTTTTTATCGGGAAAATAATAAGGCATCTGTGTATCAAAGTCTGTTATGCTATTTTTACTGGGAAAACGATAATAGCTTCGTTTAGAATGTCCAAAATACATAATTGCCCTCCTGTCTTATAACGGCGCCTGCATCCGGTTATATGACGCAAACCTCAATCCCTTTATGCTGAAGTCCATTTACAGAATAAATTACATGATGGTTTAAATCATGCTTTCTTAGTGTTTGTAATATTAGGAGGAAATATACATGATATCTTTAAAAATAATTGATGTAAAAGCATTTATGTCCAGTTTGCTTATTCAAAATGTATTTGATAATTTTTTACTGTCCGAATTGGACATCAATACTTATAATCAATTTCATATTACGGGAAAACTAAACGAAGATTTTTTTTCTTTAGATGAATTGGAAATGTTTGAGGGAAGAAAATATTCAACCTGGAGTGAAGTAAAACCAATTGCATATACCTTAATAAAAGGAAATAAACTTCCACTGTTCATAAAAATCGTATTTTTATTATCTCCTTCAAATACGGAAAACGTCCTTCGTAAATCCGGATTAGCAATGCCGCTTAGTGATATCAATGGGCTGTTTCTTAATATAAGATATGATAAAGGCAATTTATTTCTGATAACCGGCACCTCTATAAAAACCTTCATGATGGATAAAACCTTGGATCATGTGTGGGATTCTGATTTAAAGACGTTTTTAAAGCTTTATGAAATTGCTGTGGAAGAAGGCTGAATAATATAACCGGCTGAATGAAAAACATTTTGCGGTCATTCTTGAGTAATCGGAGCAAAAATAGATTCAGAAGTAAAACATTGTTAGCACTCACATTAAATGAGTGCTAATTTTTGCTTGACAAATTTGTACAACCGTATTAATATTATTTTTAAAGATTGAAAATAATTAATATATTTAAAAGGAGCGATTTTATGACGAATGAACATGGTAGTTTATCAATTAATTCGGAAAATATTTTCCCTATTATTAAAAAGTGGCTGTATTCGGATCATGATATTTTCTTTAGGGAATTAATTTCCAACGGAAGTGATGCGATTACAAAATTAAAAAAACTTGAACTTATGGGTGAAGTGAATCTTCCGGAAGACAATAAATATAAGATTGATGTTATCGTAAATCCCGAAGAAAAAACACTGAAATTCATTGATAATGGTCTTGGAATGACAGCGGAGGAAGTAAAAGAATACATCAACCAGATTGCTTTTTCCGGGGCTGCCGACTTTTTGAATAAATATAAGGATAAGGCCAATGAAGAACAGATAATCGGACATTTTGGGTTGGGTTTTTATTCTGCTTTTATGGTGGCAGATAAGGTAACAATAGACACCTTATCCTGGCAGGAAGGTGCAACAAGTGTTCATTGGGAGTCGGAAGGCGGAACGGAATTCGCTATGGAAGAAGGGGATCGCGAAGACAGAGGAACGGAAATAACCTTATATCTGAATGAGGACAGCTATGAATTTGCCAATGAATATCGTGCAAAGGAAGTTATCCAAAAGTACTGTTCCTTTATGCCGATAGAAATTTATTTTAAAAATGCCAATGCCCCTGCGGAAGAAGCAGAGGAATCCGAAGAATCCGAGGAAACAGATAACGGAGAGGACAATGTCATTGATGCTTCCGTTGATGAGGAAGGTAATGTGTCGGAACAGGAAGAGGGTAAAGAAGATTCCCATAACCAGGAGGAGAAAAAGAAAGGTCCCAAGAAACCGGAACCGGTTAATAATACAACACCTCTTTGGACGAAACACCCAAATGACTGTACCGAAGAGGAATACAAGGCCTTTTATCGCAACGTATTCTTTGATTATAAGGAACCATTGTTCTGGATTCATTTAAACATGGATTACCCATTTAATTTAAAAGGTATTTTATATTTTCCTAAATTAAATACAGAATATGATACTTTGGAAGGAACTATTAAGTTATACAGCAACCAGGTATTTATTGCGGATAATATTAAAGAAGTTATTCCTGAATTTTTAATGCTGTTAAAAGGGACCATTGATTGCCCTGATCTTCCGCTTAATGTATCCAGAAGTGCCCTTCAGAATGATGGATTTGTTAAAAAAATTTCCGATTATATTACCAAGAAGGTTGCCGACAAGCTGTCCTGTATGTATAAGGTGGAACGGGAAAATTATGAGAAGTTCTGGGATGATATCAGTCCGTTCATTAAATTTGGCTGCTTAAAAGATGAAAAATTCCGTGATAAGATAAAAGATTTCATTATCTTTAAGAATTTGGAAGGTAAATATGTTACTTTACCGGATTATGTAAAAGCAAGTAGGAAAAACGGAACGGAAGATGCTTCGGCAGATAAGGTGGAAGCTGCGGAAATAAAGGAAGCGGCGGAAACAAAGGAAACGGCGGAAACAAAGGAAGCTGACAAAAAAGAAACGGAAGAAAAGGACGTAATTTATTATGTGACCAATGAACAGCAGCAAAGTCAATACATTAATATGTTCAAACAAGAAAGTATTGATGCATTGATATTAACACATAATATTGACCAGCCGTTTATTACCCAGTTAGAACAGCAGGAGAAAACATATCGTTTCCAAAGAATTGATGCAGATATTACGGATAGCTTTAAGGAAAACGAAAACGATGAAGAAACCTTGAAAGCAGAAAATGATAAACTGACCGAATTATTTAGAAAGATCCTAAACAAAGAAAAGCTTGAAGTAAAAGTAATGAAGCTGAAAAATGATAAGGTTTCTTCTATGATAACACTTTCAGAAGAGAGCCGCAGAATGCAGGATATGATGAAGATGTACAATATGTACGGTATGGATCCGGGCATGCTTGGCAGTAATGAAACCTTAGTTTTAAATGCCAATAATAAATTAGTGCAATATATATTCGATTATGGAGAAGCAGAGCATGTTCCTATGATATGTGAGCAATTGTATGATTTGGCGATGTTGAGCCACAAACCGCTTGAACCGGAAGCTATGACTAAGTTCATAACCAGAAGTAATGAGATTATGATGGTTTTAGCAAAATAATTTTCAATAATTTTATATCATTATAAAAATATCAGTATATAGAGCCTGTTTCAAAACTTTTTAAGTTTTAGTACTTACGACCGGAACGGATTTTTCATTCTATCGCAAATGATAAAGACTTTGTGTTTTGAAACAGGCTCTTTTTTGTAGCAGGCCAATTTTTTTTCCTTAAAAATAATAAGGAAAAGTATGGCATAATCAATCTCCAGGGTATACTTAAGGCTTCAAATGGATAAAATTTAGAAAATATTTATAAAGACTTTATGAAAAAGACTTTAAAAAACTGATATATTATGCTATGATTAATAGTAATTAAAACTATATATCATAGTAAAGCATATAAAATAATATGGTTAAAATTACCCGTAGGTGTAATTGGCTATATGAAAATGCTTTGGATATAATTAGGAGGATGACACAATGGCTTACAAGATAATTGTGGACAGCTGTACTGATTTAACAGATAGAATGAAAAAGGATAAACACATTAAATTAGTACCGCTGACTATACAGGTAGATGACATAATAATAACAGATGATGAATTCTTTAATCAAAAGGACTTCTTAAAATTAGTAGCAGAAAGTCCCAATAGTCCCAAATCCTCCTGCCCTTCACCGGAAGCGTATATGAAATTGTACAGCGGGAAAGAAGATATTTACGTGGTTACGTTATCGGCTAATTTAAGCGGTTCCTATAATAGTGCAGAGGTTGGCAAGAAATTGTACTTAGAAGAACATCCGTATAAAAACATTGAAATATTTAATTCCTGTTCGGCCTCAGTCGGTCAGACTTTAATTGCAGGAAAGATTCAGGAATATGTTGAGGCAGGCAAAGGTTTCAGTGAAGTAATCCATTTAACCAAAGCATTTCGTGAAAAATTAAGTACAAAATTTGTATTGGAAAATTTGGATACTTTACGTAAGAGCGGACGTTTGACAGGCATTAAAGCGCTCATTACCAGTGTTTTAAATATTAAACCCATAATGGCAGGCACAAAAGAGGGTACTATATGTAAGCTTGACCAGGCAAGGGGAATACAAAAAGCCTTAATTTTAATGGTAAATCTAATCGAACAGGATGTTTTAAAGCCTGAGGAGAGAACTTTAGCTATTGCACATTGTAATAATTATAACAGGGCTTTGTTTGTAAAAGAAGAAATATTAAGAAGGGTTCCTTTTAAAGACAGCTTTATTGTAGAAACAGCGGGGGTAAGTAGTATGTATGCCGGAGACGGCGGTATTATTGTATGCTATTAATGACAGGTATTTGATAAAAACAATATCTTATGAATGATATACTGTATATTTAGGAGACTGCTACAAATTTCCGGATTATATTCCGGAATTGTGCAGCAGCCTCTTTGTATAATACTGAAATAAAATATCGGCTAAGCCGGTGGTCTAACTTAACATAAGACATTTGAAAGGATGTGCGGCATTGTTTAATTATTTTTTTTCAAAATAAGCTAATAGCTGGTAAAGACCGGTAGCTAAGATACATAAAATAACAATTGACATAATGACCCAATCAAGTTTAAATACCTGATACCACATACTGCTAAATATCATAACGGCGGGCGGGTAATGACCTTGTTTCGATAAATCCAGGTCATCTGTCTTTATTTTTATAATAAAATAGTTGCAATCCTTTTTAAGCATAGCACATTTTGAAGCCTGTATTAATCTTGTGCTGTCACTTTCCATTCCAAAATACCTGTTGATGCAGTGTCCTTAGAAATGATTTCAAGCCGGATTCCATTGGTGTATACAGGATCGAAAACGGTTGTATTATACTGGTCAACTGCGGTTCCGTAACCGGATGCCTTTTGTACATCTTTCCATGAATTTCCGTTCCAGTACTGTTGGAATCTTCCGGAGATGCTGCAGAAAAACGGGAAGTATTCTGCTTTAATTGACTCCATGTATAGCGGAGCAGCCATATATCCCATTCAGTGATTGTTGAAGAATTACCTGCCCACATAATGGTCGGTACAGGAAATCCATTGGGCGGACGTTCATTTGTCTGGTAAAAATCAGGAAATCCAAATCCGTGTCCTATCTCGTGTTCAGTAATCTCAATTTCATCGGAATTTACTGTACTCAGAATATAATCATCAGACATGCGTTGCCCCCAATCTCCTCCGGCTCCGCCTCCAAAATTGCTGGTAGCCCACAGATACATATCAAATCTTTTATCCAACCCGCCAGGATATGAATAATTAGGCTCCGTGAAATGATCAAAACGGGATAAGGCACTTGGTGCAACAGGAAGCTTTGAAGGAATATTAGGCTCACTGGAGCTGAGTTCGTCGGTAATATAATCTGTATAGATAATTTCATCAGATTGTTTGTCAAGCAATAAATCAGGATTAACACATGCCCAGCCAACAACCTTGACCGGAATATCACCATATGGCCACCCATCATAACCCTCCAGGTGTTTTGTCCAATTATTTAACTGTCGTCCCAGCATAGTTTCAATATCCTTACGCTGCTGAAGCGTGACGGTTTTACTAGACTGCCAGCGCACAACATAATTAATGGTTCCTTCACCCGCGAAAATCTGGTCAAAGATTAAATTTTTGCGGGAAGTAGAATCTTCCACCAAAATTCGATTGTTCCACACCCATTCAATAGATTCCCTGAGATTTTCAGGCATATCTGTGATGGTCAATGAATCTGTTTCCGCAGCATATACGGCTTGTTCTGACAGAAAAGTATCCAATCCAGGCGCCAGTAAGACTGTTATTGCCAGTGTAATGGCTGCAATTATCCACTTCCTCTTATTCATTATTTTCATTATATCCCCTCCTGTAATTTAATTATTAATCTTTGGTTCTTGCGCTCTTTCAGCTGATTGCTGGTAATCTTTTTATAAAGATATTTAAACTTATTATTAAAACTAATGGTAAGATTATACTATAAAAGGAAAAGAAAGTAAATAGTTGAAACACAGTCATTGGGAAATATTACAAATTCCCCTAAAAAATATTAAAATTCCGGATGATTTTTTAGAAAAGAGACTTCCATAATATCATATTCTTTTAAATGATTATAAAACAAAAAGTAGGCAAGGTGGTTATATTCCTTGTCTACTTTCATTCTGCCAAAACTAACAGCATTTGCTGCGTCATTAATATTCTTTTTTATAATTTAAATTATATTTTCTTCTTTGCTTTACCAAGGTATGCCGCTTTTACTGATTCATCCTTCAAAAGTTCTGAACCGGTGCCCTTTAAGGAGATTACACCTGTCTCGCAAACATAGCCGAAGTGAGCTGTCTTTAGTGCCAGGTTGGCATTCTGTTCTACTAAAAGAATGGTTACGCCTTCCTTGTTAATTGTCTTTATAATATTCATAATATCCTGTACAATAATTGGAGCGAGACCTAAGGAAGGCTCATCCATCATGATAAGCTTAGGGCGGCTCATAAGAGCACGGCTGACAGCTAACATCTGCTGCTCGCCGCCGGACAGGGTTCCGGCCATCTGCCAGGAACGTTCCTCTAATCTGGTGAACAGCTTATACATTCGATTTATATCCTCGTCCAGGCTATCTTTGCGCAGATACGCACCAATCTTAAGATTTTCTATAACAGTAAGGTCTGGAAACACATGGCGTCCTTCCGGCACTAATGTAATTCCTCTCTCTACGATCACACTGGTCGGATTCCCTGTAATGTCTTCATCCTGATATGTAATCCTGCCGCTTTCTAATTTTGTAAGTCCTGCAATGGCGCGGAGAATAGTACTTTTACCGGCACCGTTTGCGCCAATCAAAGTTACAATCTCACCTTCAGGAACAGTGAGGCTAATGCCTTTTACCGCTTTAATACCGCCATAGGAAACACATAGATTATCTACTGTTAATAAATTATTCTTCGTCATCTTCTTGTACCCCCAAATATGCATCAATAACACGCTGATTGTTCTGAATCTCTTCCGGCGTTACGCAGGCAATTAATTTACCAAAATCCAGTACATAGATACAATTAGAGATATCCATAACCAAATCCATATGATGTTCTATCATAAATACCGTCAGATTGAATTTGGAGCGTATATCATAAATAAAAGCAGTTAATTCATCTGTTTCCTGCGGATTCATTCCGGCGGCGGGTTCATCTAATAATAATAACTCCGGATTGGTAGCAAGGGCACGGGCAATCTCAAGGTGACGCTGTTGGCCGTAAGGCAGAGAATGAGCCACGGCGTCCTTTACATCGCATAATCCAAGAATATCCAACAGCTGTATAGTTTCCTCTCTCATCGCACGTTCTTCTTTATGATTAAGATGAAAGGCTGCAGAAAGAAAATTGGCTTTTGCACGCATATGTTTTCCAATCAGTACATTTTCAAACGCAGTTAATTCTTTAAAGAGGCGAATATTCTGAAAGGTACGGGCTATACCAAGCTTTGTAATCTGATCAGGCGTCTTTTTCATGGCAGTTGTGTATTTTTCGGTATTTGCACCTGCATAAAGTTTTTTCACGGAGCCCTTTGGATAATTACTGGTTACCATCTTATCTTTGAAATATACCGCACCGTTGGTAGGGGCATAAACACCGGTAATTACATTGAAAGCCGTTGTTTTACCGGCACCGTTGGGCCCGATCAGGGAGACAATTTCATTTTGATTAACTTCCAGTGAGAGATTATCTACTGCTACTACACCGCCAAACTGCATCGTAATATCGTTTACTTTTAATACACTTTTAGACATTTTTGGCTCCCCCTTTTTTAGAGGTGTGTTTAAAAACTGTTTTTATATTCGAAAGTTTCTTTCCAAGCCGTTCCCAGGAGAATTCCTTCTTACCCATAATTCCCTGCTGATAGAAAAGAACTATAATGAGTAATACGATTGAGAATATGACCATTCGAAAGCCGGTGCGGAACAGGGGAACTTGAAAGTTTCCGATATAGAAGGGGTTATCAAAGAAACGAAACCACCATTCTTTGCATGCAGTTACTAAGAGGGCTCCAATTACACTTCCCGTAACGCTTCCGATTCCGCCGATAACTACAATTAGCAAAATGTCGTAGGTTAACGATATACTAAAGGTCTTAGAGTCAATAGAACGCATAAACATGGCAAGCATTCCTCCGCTGACTCCGGAGAAGAAGGAGCCTGTGATAAAAGATAATTGCTTATGCTTAGTCAGATTAATCCCCATGGCTTCTGCAGCTGTTTCATCTTCACGGATTGCCTTAAAAGCACGCCCGTATGTACTGCGGATTAAAAGAACCATTAATAAGAT
>JAATEU010000468.1 GCA_015655565.1 Clostridiales bacterium | reverse complement strand
GGTTGCACCGGTAAACTTTAAAGTGCCTGCATTTTTTACCAATACAGCATTCTGATTTTCTTCCGTAGCTTTGATTGTTTCATTTGAAGAGGTCTCCTTTGTTCCATCTACGGTATAAACACCGGTTAATGTAATAGAACCGGTTTCTGAACCACCCATAAAACCACCTTCCGGTGCTTCCATCCTCATACTGCCCTCCTTTGTACTTTGCGTTATTACTTCTGCCTCAGCACCCAGTACCGCACTGTTCGAATAGGCTGATAGGGAAGCTATAACCATTAACATGGTACAGCCGATTGCCGCATATTTTTTTAATTTTTTCATATACATCATCCTTTCTTTTAAATTATTTGTTATTTTTTGTTAATTTTCCTGTCAATGGATATTATACCTGATGAAACTTAAAATAGTCTGAAATATTACTTCAGACTATTTTAAGCTTTCCAATCTATAATTAATATAGTACAATTTATCATAAAGAATAACCATAATCAGGCAAGTCTTGTTTCTGTGCCAATTCATAAACTTTTTTCTTCCGTTACCGCTTAAGAGTTGATTTATTTAGGAGGGATGAAACTCAAATGAAAGTCCTTATTGTAGAAGATGAGATACGTCTTGCCGACACCCTCGGACAGATACTTATTGAACAGAGATATCTCGCTGATATTGTATATAACGGTGCCGACGGATTTGAATACGCCATGAGCGGCATTTATGATGTAATTATTTTAGATGTCATGCTGCCTCAAATGAATGGTTTTGATGTAGTCCGGAACTTACGGAGAAATAAAATAGCAACTCCTGTTTTATTATTAACCGCAAAAGATAAAGTTTCAGATAAAATAGCAGGACTTGATAATGGAGCGGATGATTATCTGACCAAACCATTCTTCACTGATGAATTATTAGCCAGAATCAGGGCACTGACCAGACGCCAGGGGGATGTAGTCATGGATGAACTGGCCTTTGCCGACCTGACTTTGAATCTATCCGCCTATACATTGAAATGCGGAATTAAATCCATACATTTGGGATTAAAAGAATACGAAGTAATGCGAATGCTTATCGCTTCTCCCCAACGGGTGGTCCCAAAGGAGGATATGATTTCCAGGGTATGGGGTGACGAATCCGATGCGGTAGATAATAATGTCGAAGTATACATATCCTTTTTAAGAAAAAAATTATTCTATCTGGGTTCAAAAGTAACCATATCAACCATGCGAAAAAAAGGTTACTTTTTGGAGGAAGTAAATCGATGATCCGAAAGCTGAAAATAAAATTTGTTGTTATTAATATGCTGTTAGCCGGAATTGTACTCAATGTTTCCTTCTTTATTATAGGAATCTCAACTTATCAGCGTCTTTCTTCGGAAAGCCTCAGTGCCCTTAAGGCTTCCTTTTCAAAAAACGAACTGTCTGTATCTCCCAAAAGAAAAATAGATAAGCCTTCTGTCCAGCTTGATTCTATGGTATTCAACGTAAAACTTTCTAAAAACAAAGAAAAAATGACGCTGATAGGTGATAAAATTGAAATTGATAATGATTTATTGGTCAACCTGGTTGAAACCTGTCTTAAAAGCGGAAAAAAGAACGGAACTATATCTGAATTACAGCTTCGGTATTTGATAAAGGAAAGCGAAGAAGGCACTGAATTAGCTTTCTATGACCTGACAAATGATATTCATACCATGACAAATCTGATTAAAAATTTTATTCTGGTTGAAACCGGAAGCCTTGCGGCATTTTTCTTCATAAGTCTTTTTCTGGCAAAATGGACCCTGAAACCCCTTGAGATATCCTGGCAACAGCAAAAGCGGTTTGTTGCTGATGCCTCCCACGAATTGAAGTCTCCCCTTACCGTCATTCTAGCCAATACCGATATTTTAGCCTCACACAAGGCAGAAACCATTGAACAACAGTATAAATGGCTTAGCTATATACGGACAGAAGCATCCCATATGAGTAAACTTGTAAATGACCTGCTTTTTCTGGCTAACGCAGACGCATTCCGGGGAAAACCGTTATTCTCAAAAGTGAACTTAAGTGATGCCATATGGAATTGTTATATCCCCTTTGAATCATTGGCCTATGAACAGAATAAAGTATTGAAAAATACCATTGAATCCGATCTTTATATCAATGGGGATGAGGTTAAACTGAAGCAGCTGGTTATGATCCTTCTGGATAATGCCTGCAAATATACGGATAAAAACGGACAAATCCATGTATGCCTGCAGCAAAAACAGGATAAAGTTAATTTTTCCGTTACTAATTCCGGCACCCCCATAGCCCCCCAGCATCTACCCCATATTTTCGAACGCTTTTATCGTGCGGATAAATCAAGAACCCGTGAAACCGGCGGATATGGCCTCGGTCTTTCTATCGCCAAAACCATTGCCGGCATGCTTATCGGAAGGATCTCCGCAGCTAGCAGCCCGGAAGAGGGCACTACCTTTACTGTTGTCTTTCCTGCTTATAAATAATATCGGCAAAGGTTTATACCTTATTGTTGATACTACCTCACTTCTGT
>JAATEU010000033.1 GCA_015655565.1 Clostridiales bacterium | reverse complement strand
CAACACTGGGGAATTTAAAGGAGATGCCGGTGGATATGTTTACCACCGTATTCATTGGTAATTCAAGCACAAAAAATATAAATAATAAGATGGTAACGCCAAGAGGTTATAAGGCGAAGACAGAATAAAATGTATGGAAGCGGTAGGATAATTATTGGATTTTCCATAAAATTCAGTCTAAAAAGGCTGGGGTTTTCTATAATTACTATATTGATTCGAGTGCGTGCTAAAGCATGTCATGGGAGTATCTGATTTTAGGCAGTACCGCATCTGAAAGCAGATACGGCAGGCAATGGGGGCTTATGATGAATAAAATACTTATATTTGCAGGAACTACGGAAGGCAGGATTCTTTGGGAATATTGTACCGCCAGTGAAATTCCTGCAACTGCAGCAGTTGCAACGGAATATGGGGATTCAATCCTTCCGGAAAGTGAATTTTCAGAAACCCTGGTGGGGAGAATGGACAGACGGCAAATGGAGGAGGTGCTTCATAGCGGACAATATAAACTGGTAATTGATGCGACCCACCCTTATGCGGTAGAAGTAACGGAAAATATCCGAGCCGCCTGTAAAGAATGTAAGGTCCGGTATATCCGTATCCTGCGTGAAAGCCTCCGGACACCTGGTGTAAAATATGTGGAAAGCATGGAAGAAGCTGCTGAATTTTTAAGTACACATGAGGGAACTGCTCTTATTACTACCGGAAGCAAGGCATTAAAAGTATTTACTAAAATTCCGGATTATGCTTCGCGCCTTACGGTCAGGGTACTTCCGGATTATGAAAATGTAAAGCTGTGCATGGAGCTGGGTTTTACCGGCCGTCATTTAATCTGTATGCAGGGGCCTTTTTCGGAACGGCTGAACCTGGCAATCTTAAAGGAAATAAATGCCGCTTATTTAGTCACAAAAGAAGCGGGTACCTATGGAGGCTTTATGGAGAAGGTCCATGCAGCTAAAAAGGCAGGGGCGAGAGTAATAGTAATAAGGCGTCCGAAAGAGGAAGAAGGATATACCATACAGGAGGTTTTAGCGGAACTGGAAGGTATGAAACCAAGGGAGCAGTTTGGAAAAAAAGAAAATGAGGACTCTGGGAAGCTCCTATAAATTGTTTTACTGATATTTTAGATGCTGTCAGAAGACAGTTCCAGTCTGAAATCAGCGTCTGAAATATCTTTACACCTCAGGTTTGTTTCCGGAAATATACAAAATATAAATGGAGAATTATGCCGACACAATAGAAGGCGGGCGGATAGGAGCTAAATATGAAGCAGATTAGAATTATAGGAGTAGGAATGGGAAATCCGGATACCCTGACCTTGGAAGGCAAAGCTTCCATTGATAAGGCAGAGGTCCTGATTGGGGCCAAGCGAATGGTAGAGGCAGTTAACAGCAGCGGCAAGCCTGCCTGTATTTCCTTTGACAGTATGCGGATATGTGATTATATTCATTCAACCGGTTATCACAATTATGCCGTTCTTATGTCCGGTGACACCGGTTTTTACAGCGGGGCCGGCCAGCTGCTTCCCTTATTGCAGGAATATGAAGTCAGGGTAATTCCCGGTATTTCTTCTGTGTCGTATTTTAGCGCAAAGTTAAGGTTTCCCTGGGAAGATGCTTATCTGCTGAGTCTTCATGGACGGAAGGATAATGTTGTATTGGCTGTCAGCCGCCATAAAAAGACTTTTGTGCTTACCGACGGGAAAATCAGTGAAATATGTTTAAAACTTACCCGGGCGGGCCTTGGCAATGCAGAGGTTTATGTGGGAGAAAACCTGTCCTATGACGGGGAAAGAATCGTAAAAGGGACCGCCAGGGAACTTATAGAACAGCAATTTGCCCCCTTAAGTGCCGTTTTCATACTGAATCCGGATTATAAGACGGAGCCTGCAATCGGAATTCCCGATGAAGAATTTATACAGGGTACCGTTCCCATGACGAAAAGTGAAGTACGTGCAGTATCCATAAGCAAGCTGAGGATTAAGGAGGAATCCATTGTTTATGATATCGGGGCGGGAACGGGTTCCGTTTCCGTTGAAATGGCCTTTCAGGCTAAAAAAGGCAGGATATATGCTATTGAGCAAAAGGAAGAGGCAGTAGAACTGATTCAGAGAAACAAAGATAAATTTGCTTTGGATAATATAGCGGTTATTCAGGGTCTTGCGCCGGAGGCAATGGAGAAGCTGGAGAAGCCGGATATTGCTTTTATTGGCGGAAGCAAGGGTAATATGGAGGCTATTATAAACTCCCTGCTTGGGAAAAATCAGGCCATACGGATTGTGGTAAATGCCATTGCCCTTGAGACACTTTCAGAAGTATTAAAAATCATGAAAGACAGGGAATTTGAAAAAATGGAAGTAGTACAGGCAGCTATTTCAAAAACAAAAAAAGACGAAAGTTATCATATGCATATGGGAAAAAATCCGGTATTTATT
>JAATEU010000231.1 GCA_015655565.1 Clostridiales bacterium | reverse complement strand
TTTTGTGATGCGGCAATCAAAGAAGCTGTTAATACAGAGGAACCCGTTACCCCCGTAGCCCCGCCAAATACTAAAATAGTAATTGTAGATGAAATAATAACAGAAACAAGCGTACACGCAAGCCAGGTAGCAATAACACCCCACATTATCTTAAAAAATCCGGCTTTCACCATGTAACCGGTTATAAGGTCACAGCCAATTCTTACTAAAGAATATGGCAGGTATACCGGGTTAGAAACAAGGGCCAGGAAAATATTAGTTAATAAACCAACTAAAGCTGCTACCCAGGGACCGGCTAAACAAGCTGCTAAGATTGTACCAATCATATCCATGAATAATGGCAACTTCAATGCGGAACAAAGTGTTCCGCCAATCAGGTTAATACCGACTGCAATAGGAATCAGTACTAAAGATTTTGTTGAAAACTGTGCTTTCATGCTTTCAGCGAATGACATTTTTTTCTTTGCTTTTACCATAAGAAACCTCCTACTTCCTTACACATAAGGGATATTTTTTTATACATCATGTATGATGTATTACAAGTTATATTATTAAAAATATTATTACCAACCTTCTCCCCCACAATCATTTTCCAGTGTATTGCTGATAATAATATATTAATACCATGTTTTCTTTTTACGTGTCCTGTCCGCTGCTTACTGTTCTTTTTCAGCTGCCTTTGCTGCCTTTGCCTCCTCTTTATCCAAATCTTCTTCAATCTTATCAAACAGTTCAGAAACCACCAATTTCAGATTGTCGGTATCTCTTTCTTTAATTAATTTCAGGATTTTACTATGGAATTCGATACCTTCTTCCGCACCTTCTTCCGTAAGTGCCACACCCAAAGCTGAATTTAAAATATCCCGAATCATATTGGTGATTTTTAAAATCACAGGATTACCCGTCATTTCATACAACACTACATGGAAGTCCAAATCATATATCCGGTACTTGGATAAATCATCCTTATAAAGAATCATTTTATCCAAATCTTTCTGTAATCTGTTAATGTCCCTTTTCTTTAGATTACTCATGTACAAATCAATAATACCAAGCTCCAGAATTCTCCTGTACTGTAAAACATATCTGACATCCTGCTTGGATAGTAACAGCATCGGTGTCAGGGATTTCAGATAATTATTTGTCGTAAATTCTTTTACAAATGTTCCTTTTCCCCGATACGTCTCAACAAGATCCATCGCAGCTAGTTTTTGAAGTGCTTCTCTTATAGAAATCCGGCTCACACCCATAATTGCTGTCAGTTCGTTTTCTGAAAGAATCTTCTCACCCGGTTTCCATACACCGGAAGTGATCTGATTCAGCAATTGTTCAAAAACCTGGTCGCGTATTTTCTTCTTATAGAGGTTTTTTAAAACCGCTTTATTTTCCATACGTATCTACCTTTTTCTGTTCAAATCTTTATTTTTTTTCATCATAACACAGTAAAGTATATGCGTCAACACAGATTTATGTTTTTTTTATTAATTAGTTATATTTTATTAATATTTAAAGTTTATCTGTATATATTTCACAATGAATTTAGTCTTATATGATAATATTCTACCATTTCAAATCATTTTTGTTGTTTTTTTATATTTTTTAGGTCTTTCCATTGTTAACTTTTATGTTATAATTTAAGTGAAATTGGTGAGTTGTCATACAAGTACTTGAAGAGAGGTAAGGGATATTCTTATATTAACAAAAAAGTATGACAATTCCAAACAAAATAATTCTCAGGAGGGTGTGTTATGTTTGATTGTGTGTCGGAGTTAATGCATTAAAAGAAGTTCCTGGTTTTAAAGTGTTCAAAACCGAAGGTTCTTTCTGCGTATACATCAATGTAAAAGCATATCCTATGTCCTCCGAAAAACTGTCCGAAGCCCTCCTCTCTCATGCCGGAGTGCTTACGGTTCCAGGAACCGCTTTCGGTGCTAATGGAGAAGGCTATATCCGTATGTGTTTTGCCAACTCCGACAAAAATATTACGGAAGGAACGGCCCGCATTAAAAACTTTCTGAATACATTTATTTCCAAATGTGATGTGGCAGTATCCACACTTCCAAGCACACCGGAGACTTTCCATCTGCTTGATGCCCATGCTTTTTCCATAATGAAAAAAGGTTCCAGTATCATAAACGTTTCCAGAGGAAGCATTATTGATGAAACAGCCTTAATTGAAAAAATAAAAGAAGGTCATTTCCGTGGAGTAGCATTAGACGTATTTGAAAAAGAACCCCTTGATACGGACAGCCCGTTATGGACATTTGACAACGTGATTATCACTCCGCATAATGCTCTTTATTCAGACTTATATGATACCAGGGTATTCGAGATGATATATGACAATTTAAAGCGCTATTTACAAAAAGAGGAGCTTGTAAATCCCGTTGATTTTGATAAGGGATATTAAAAACTCTACTAGAACCGTATATTTTTAATAATTGATAATGCGTAAACATAACTTTCCTATTGCAAAAAACACTTTCCTATTAACGTCTTATAACCAGATATCCGGTAAAATCGTGCTAAAATAACATCTGCTTTCTGTGTTCTGTAATTATGCTTTTGTGCTTTGATTATGCTATGGGGAGCCTATATGAAAGAAAAAAATATAAATGGCCTGATGCTTATTGGCATCAGGCCATTTCCCCAACTATTAGGAACCTATTCTATCAGTATACCATCGTAGTATACCTGTAAAACCGGATTTGAAAGTGTACCATAATCTGACCAATCTGTCTTTGCAAAACGGATGTCCATTACTAAATTTCCCGTTCCTTCAGCAAGCTCCACGCTTTTATTCATGGTAAGGGTCAGGCTTCCATTCGAAATTGCTCCTGTCACGGACCCGCTAAGTGAAGTATACCAGGGCGATACAGTAAGCTGCAAGGCAGCCTGGTCGCACCATACATTCTGTTTCTCACTGCTCATCCCATCCGCCGTAAAGGTTATGGAAACTTTGGATAAATCAATGGTTCCGCCCTGAGCGGTTACTGTGTATGTTTGGCTGATTGTATTGCCATTGTTCTTCGTAGTTACCGTCACAGCCGGTTCTCCTTCAACGGGTATCTGGGTGGGCGCCGGCGTTAACGTTGGTGTTACGGACGGCGTTACCGATGGCGTCACAGATGGCGTTAACGTTGGTGTCGGCGTCACTGTTCCATCCGTTTCCATTCCTTCTATTATGGAGTAGTATGCCGGTTTTGCTTTATATTCTTCATCAAATAACAAAGGATATCCTCCCAGCCAGCTGGTTCTGTCGGTTATGCCCCATAACACTACCGCCGTAAAATTAATTCCTTCCTTTTTTAAGTCTACGACCTTATTCATTAGGAGTTTGTAACGGCTCGCCTGAGCAGCCAAAGCACTTTCACTGTTATCCGGCTGCTTCATATCCAATTCCGTAAGCTGAAGTTCAATCCCTAAAGAATTATATTTTCTTGCGGCAGTTTCAAACATACTGATGCTTGGATAATCCATGGTCCAATGGGATTGCATGCCCATACCGTCAACAAGGCCCTTATCTATTAAATTTTTTAAAATATTATAGATGAATGTACTTTTTTTATCCTCGTATTCATTATAGTCATTGTAAAATAGTTTACACCCCTCCGGTGCGTATTTCCTTGCATATTCAAAAGCTTTTTCTATATATTCCTCGCCAATGGTCTGCATCCAGAGGGAATTGCCCGCTGTAGTATTATTGGAACCGGGATTCCTCATTCCGGTGGAAGTATTGGGATCGACCGCCTCATTCACCACATCCCAGGCATAGATTTCCACAGTTGGATAGGATTCTTTTAAAAGTGCCATAAGGTTTTTTATATAATTTTCCAGTCTTTCCAGCATAACCTCTTTGGATACCCAGGAGGCACCGGAATCGGTTGAGTAATTTTCACGGAAGAACCAGTCCGGTGTCTGGCTATGCCAAACCAGGGTATGTCCTCTTACCGGAATGTTATTATCCCTTGCAAACTCCAATAAAGTCCTGGCAGCCCTTAAATTCACCTGAGGATTGCCCTGGTCTGTCGGATTTGCTTCCAGATACGCTATGGTTGCATCATAATCCAATACGGAATCCGGTTTCAGTTCATTACCCGGTGTCAGAAGATTATAGTGCTTTAAAACAAGGTCCTTTGCCGGAGCAGGTGCCAGCTCACTTGCAGTTGAAGCCCCTCCCACATCAAAATAAGCTGAAAATACATCCTTTAAGCTTGCTATATTATCTTCAATATCAGGCAGAACCGCCGGTGTTGCCGTAAAATCGTCAATATAAAAATCCATAAGATCCTGTGAAGTCGGAGAGGATTTATACTCCGTTTCCACATAAACAAATATATTGGCGGCATCGGTAGGAATCGTGTATTCCCCTTCTAAATAGGTCCATGCCCCTTTGGTTACTGCTGCTGTTTTGATGGTTTTATACTGATCGTTTACACCATCATTGTACTGAAGCTGAAGGCTGAAATTCTGCGTATTGGAATAAGAATCTCCCAAATATTTAATCCATATTCCAAATACATAAGTTTCTCCCAGTGTCAGTTCTTCTGTTTTATCACTGGTCGTTCCGTGCCAGGTTTGCGTACGATTGCTTATTTTTACACTATTTACCCCTGAATAAGCCTGGTCCGTATTTAAACTTACCACTTCCGCTTCCTGACCTCTGGGCCCCCAACCATTTAAGCCCGTCTCGAAATCATCAATTATCAAATTACCATAAGTTGTTTCAGCTTTAAGCTTTGGTATGTAGCAGCACGTACTAGTAACAATCAAAGCGCAGATTGTTACAATTGCTGCGAGTTTTTTATTGTTCATATAACCACCTCCTGAATTTTAAAATAATCTCCCTCTTATTAACTTCATCTTCATAGATAAACATGTGTTCGGCTGGGGATTTATCTATCATGAAGTATGATAATTATACAACATTTTCCAAAGAAAAGATAGTAAATTTTACTTTTTTTTCATAATAATTACAAAATTAAAATTCCACACAGAAAGGCCGGATATAGATTTTGCCTTAGCTTCCAACGCTTTACATAAGTATTCCTGATAAGATCAATACAATCGCATTTATAGTAAAATACCAGCTTACACCATCAATCATTCCAGATAAATTACTTCTATAATACTTTTGGTAATGCCCTTTTGCTTACTCCATTATTAAAGCTCCCATGTACCTTACTCTTCTCTACAAATCGAGCTGAAAACCTGCGGCCGGCAAGCCCGCATCATTGTAAAAATTAACGTCCGCCGGATTATCACGCCACGCATATCTGACGAAGGCCGGAACATCTACTCTGTCACAGGATATAAATACACGTTTGCCTTTCCTTACTGCCGATGCAGTATAAAATATTTCCTCCGTACCTGCGAGTTCAAAATTGTTAAGACTGCACTCCGCATCCGTATCCTCCAGATATTCAAAGCAAATTTCAACGCTCGTTCCCATCACATTTGCATGCTTTGGAAGCGGACCGCTGAATGGCTGCGTTTCATTATAAATCAAATAACCGGCCGCCTTTGCCAAACGCACGCCAAGTGTTTTTTTATCCTGCGGATGCAAATCGCTGGACTCTCCGATATCCAAGGCCACCACCATGGCAACCTTCGGTAAAGACAGATTCTGTCTCTGCTGTTCCCTAAGTTCAGCCCAGCCTGTATCCTCAACTGTATTCAAAGGTTCCCTGTAATTGGCTAACTGCACATAGATAAACGGCACCTCCCAGCCGGTTAACCCACGCCAATCGGATACCATGGCGGAAAACTTTTCTGCATAATCCGCCGGGGCTCCCGTGTTGCTTTCTCCTTGATACCACAGCACACCCTTAACCGCTATTTTTGAAAGCGGCACAACAACCGTATTGTAAAAACAGATTGGAAGGCTCGGAGGGAACAGTACCGCCGGCATTGCCGTTTCAGCTTTTTTACCAACTCTGTAATACCATTCACCTTCCAGATTAATCTTCCGCCCGTCACAGTACAGATAATATGGTTTTCCCTTAATGGTACCGCCGTTATTGTTATGAATCATGATACGCACGGTAATCTGATTACTTCCGTATTTCAGTACTCCTTTTTGTACCGGGTACTTTCTGGGCGGATATCGGTATTCCGTTTGTCCAACCAGCTTCCCGTTGATCCAAACCCTGTCCGAATCAATAATGCTGCCCATATAAATATAGGCCTCCTCTATAGGCTCCGCCTCCAGGATTACTTCCCTGCACAGATACACAGAACCGCTAAAGACGGTATTGTCATAGTCTGAAACCAAGGACGGAACCATGCATGTATCCCATTCCTTACAGTTATCGGAATCCGTAACCTTCTGTTCCTCTTCCTCAATCCGAATGACCCATTCGTCTGCCAGATCCTGCTGCCCCTGTATATATGCTTTAAAGCCGGCAGCATTCTTAAATTCTTTCACGGTTTTCTCATAATCCCCAAACCTGCGGAGTGTTACCGGATTCATCCAGGACTCAACCCTGCATCCTCCCACGGCTGTCAGAATCAGGCCGACCGGCACATTGCAGGCTTCCTTAATTTCTTTTGCAAAAAAGTATCCCGCAGCACTAAAATCCATAAGGTCTTCACCCACAGCCTTTTTCCAGGAACCGGCATACATATACTTTCCAGGTTCATTGAAATTATAAGTTGCAGGTATGAGGTATTGCCTTATCGCAGGCTCACATGTCTTCATAATTTCATCTGCCGATACATCAAGCACCCTTCGGACAGGCAGTTCCATGTTGGATTGTCCGCTTAAGATGTATACGTCTCCAAACAAAATATCACCTATCGTAATCTCACTGCTTCCCTTTACCGTAATACTATAGGGACCGCCTGCGGCTACCGGCGGCAATTCCACACAGAAATCAAAATTATCATCTGCCCCGGCAATGTATTCCGTATCCATAAAGCAGACGGTAACTTTATCTGCTTTTGTTTCCTTTCCATAGATACGGTTGCAAACATCCCGCTGTAAAATCATTCCGTCACATAAAACCGGCGAAAGTTCAAGTCCTTTTTCATTCATGTCGGTTAAACTCCTTTTATAAAAAGTGTATCCTCTAGTACAAAGGACGCCCGTATTCATCCTGGACTAATGTTTTCCGGTAAAAGTATGAATTGATCACGTCACACCATTCCTTAGCATGGTCTTTTTGATGTACAAGTCTAGCCAAAATCCTTTGATAGGTATCCGTATCAATCACCCCCCGGAGTTCTTTCCACATTTCCAAAAACTGCTCTGCTTCCGCCGCCCCTTCAAAGTGCATATCATAAATATGCTGCAGAACCGTCTTACCGGAGGAAAGGACATAATTATACTCCACATGATGGAAGAACAGGAGCAGTTCTTCCGGGCAGGTCTTTCTGTCCGCATACACCGATGCAAGCGGCTCATTATACTGGCTGCAATACCCGGTGCCGTTTTCTGTCCTGTCCACACCGATGCCTTTATGATCCGCCCTGTGGTAAGTACCCCATCTGTCATATTCGTATCCGTCAACATCCGGTCCGTAATGTACACCCGGCTTTACCATCCAGCCAATGCCAAGCGGGGACGTGTATTTTTCATATGCCGGCCACGACATCATCAGTATTTTAAAAACCTTCTCCTCCACCTTTTCCTTACTGCCAAATGTCTGCACAATCCATTCTTTTGCAATATCCTCTGCGGTCAGCCCTGTATCAAAAGCAAGTCTTCCGAAGCCATATAGATTGGCTGCCGCAAGATCATGTCCGGTCCAGTTTAAATCACTTCCGGTATTGGCAACCGCAGCCATTCCGCAATTATTGTTCAGGTAAGTCCTTCCGCTGACAACATCTGCAACCGTCCCGTTCCGCTCATCACAGTACGTATTAAAGGCAAGGATTTCTTTAAACCACGGGATCAAATAACACACGTGCCTTTGTTGTCCGGTATACTCCTGGGCTATCTGTACTTCCAGCATCATGTTAGTCTTTTTCAGGCCGCCAAATAAAGGCGATACCGGTTCACGTACCTGGAAATCCATAGGACCGTTCTTTATCTGTAAAATAACATTCTCAGCAAATACACCGTCTATCGGCATAAAGTTGTCATAACCTGCCCTGGCACGGTCCGTCTTTCTATCTCTCCAATCCTGCCGGCAGTTATATACAAAACAGCGCCAGATGACAAGTCCGTCATATGGCCTGATGGCATCTGCCAGCATATTGGCACCGTCAGCATGGGTCCTGTCATAGGTAAAAGGCCCCGGTCTTCCTTCCGAATCGGCCTTCACCAGGAATCCCCCCATTCCGGGCAGGTTCCTCCAGATCTCTTCTGCTTTTTCCTTCCACCAGCTGCACACCCTGTCATCACACGGATCTGCCGTATCCAGGCCTCCCATTTCCATAGAGGCTGCAAAATTAATACTTAAAAAGAGTTTCACTCCGTATTCTGCAAAGAGTTCAGACAGCCTGCGCAGCTTATCATAATATTTGTCTGAGATGAGCGCCGTGGCCGTACCTCTCACATTCACATTATTAATTGCCACCGCATTGATTCCCATAGACGCAATCATTCTTGCATATGCTTTCGTACGTCCGTTTATCAGCACTTCATTTTCCCTGAAAAAAAAGGAATCGCCGGAATATCCTCTTTCGATCCTTCCATCCATGTTATCCCAATGATTTAACATACGGATGGGATTTGACGGCTCTTTTTCTTCCGCGTATGTCCACATATCATAATCCGTTACCTTCTGAACCTGAAGATTTCTTAACAAAGCAAATGCGCCGTATAAAAGACCCAATTCAGAAACGGCCGAAATTGTGCATTTTCCTTTTAAACATTCAAAGCGATAACCTTCTCTTCCAATTGACATAGATAAATCAAGCTTCAGGCAAATGCCTGCCTTTGCCTGATTATAAATATTCCCGTTATCCGCCGTTTTGATTGTGCGGCCATAAAGTGACTGAAAAGCCAAGCTTAGCTCCTCTATGGCATTCTGAACGGCAATTTCTTTCATATCACAAAAAAGCGCTAATTCCGATTTAT
>JAATEU010000110.1 GCA_015655565.1 Clostridiales bacterium | reverse complement strand
TAATTATATTCTATTCCAGGTACAGAATCAAGTCACTATTTAGATTTATCATCTCTCCGGCTAAGGGAAATTGTTCCATTACCGTATCGCCTTCCCCTAAATAATTAATTTCACCATAATCAATTTCTTTCAGGGCGGCTTTTAATTCTTCCTTACTTAAACCGACCAAATCAGGCATTTTAATTGTACCTACGCTGTATTCCTTAATCTCTGCCTCGGTATATTGCGGCTCAATGCCTAAATACGGTAATATATTATCAAATACTTCAGCGACAACCGGTGCCGCTATCGTTCCTCCGTAATATATTCCGGTTGGTTCATCAATCAATATCACTGCTATCACTTGGGGATCATTAGCAGGTGCAAACCCTACAAAGGAGGATATGTATTTGTTGCTGCTTCGCGGTAATTTTTCAGAGGTTGCAGTTTTTCCTCCGATTCTAAATCCCGGCAGATATGCTCTTTTTCCGGTACCTTCTGCAATGACTGCTTCTAATAATTCTTTCATGGTATCTGAAGTTTCTTTGGAGATAACTCCCGTATTCCCTTCCTGTTTTAAGGTTTTAACGGTATTGCCTTCCGGATTTTTTACTTCAATTCCAAAATGCGGTGTAACAATATCTCCTCCGTTCACAACTGCACTTGCTGCAACCAATAGCTGCAGCGGTGTTATCTGAAATGACTGGCCGAAAGAAATCGTTGCCAATTCCACTGCCCCCACATTCTCCGTCTTATGCATAATGGATTTTGCTTCACCCGGCAAATCAACTCCCGTTTTATTAAACAAGCCAAGTTTTCCAAAATATTTGTACATATTAGTTATGCCAACCCTGGCACCAACTTCCATAAATACGGGATTGCAGGAATTTTTAATTCCTTCCACAAAGGTTTCACTGCCGTGACCGCCGGCTTTATGGCAGCGTATTCTCCGGTCCTCCACAATTTTATAACCCGGGCAATAAAAAGTATCACCTAAACTTACTACTTTTTCTTCCAATGCAGCAGTAGCCGTTACAATTTTAAAGGCGGAACCAGGTTCATAGGTATCACTGATACATGCATTTCTCCACATATTATTAAGTAAATCATTGGTCTGTTCACTTGTTAAGGAGGATGCATCAATCCCCTCCAGCATATTATCCGTAAAGGTATAGGGATTATTTAAATCAAATTCCGGAACATTTACCATGGCATATATTTCTCCGTTTTGCGGATTCATCAAAATAAGCTTCACATGATTGGCACTTTTAGCTTCCATGATTTTCAGGGCTGCCTGTTCCGCATACTTTTGCATATTAACATCCAGGCTAATGTACAGATCATTTCCGGCCCTGGGCTCAATCCGGTCCTCCGCAGCATTATCGATTTCCACCCCATATGCAGTCGTTAATGTCAATATGGTTCCGTCCGTACCTTTTAAATAATTATCATATTCCACTTCCAACCCGATAATACCCTGGTTATCACTTCCCGTAAATCCAATTACTTTTGAAGCTAAACTGCCGTACGGATAATATCTTTTATAGTCCTCATCCACCATTACTCCATCCAGGTCATATTCCCGGATGGAATCCGCAATATCCTTATCTACATTGGATTTGATTCGTTCCAGGGAGGAATTCTTTTCCACCCTCTTCCTGACCGTATTCTCACTGAGGCCAAGCAGCTCTGATAACACCTGAATCACCCGCTCGGGGTCCGTAATCTGACTATGTATTACTGAAATTGTACTGACAGGTTTATTCGTTGCAACGGCAATTCCGTTTTTGTCATATATGGTTCCTCTCTCTGCCTTAATCGCCCTTTCTCTTTCATGGAGGTCTTCTGCCCGCTGGGCATATTCGGCAGATCTCACAATCATCAGATAACCAAGCCTTACTATTAACCCAACCGCCGCCAAAAGAACAACTGAAACAATAATAAGCACATTACGCCGGTTAAAGGTTTTATTACGTGCCATATGATAACCTCATATATCTTATTGTTTTATTTTATTACAAACTATTTGAGGTTATGATTATATCTTTATAATCTTGTTATTATCCGTTTCTGCTCATTCTTCAACCGTATTCGGTATGGCATCCGAATTAAATTCATCGTTCTCTGTTCCATTGGTGCCTTCAGAAGTATTTTACTCCGCACCATTCCCGGTACCTGTACTTGGCAACACCGGAGTAGCTGCCGCCTGGTTTGTATCATCGGTATCTTCCGTAGGATATATTTCTAAAAACGGGAGTATTTCACTTAAAATACCGCTGGCAAATTTCGTCGCTATGGAACTGTCCGCCTGTCTTACTACATTCTTCGGTTCATCAATAACAACATAAATAACCATCTCCGGATTATCCGCAGGCACACATCCGATAAAAGAAACCAGATAAGTTTTGTCCGTCCTGGGAATTTTCTGTGCCGTTCCCGTTTTGCCGCCGACTTTATACCCGGAAACCTGTGCCTTTTGTGCTGTTCCTTCTTCAACAGCTAAATACATTGCATTCCGTATAAAATCGGAGGTTGTACCGGAGACGGACTTCTTCACTAAAACTTTATCATTATTTTGAACGACGGCCCCTTCTTCGTTCTGAATTTGATTTACTATATGGGGCTGATAATAATATCCCCCGTTAATCAGCGAGGAAAACCCGGATGCCAGCTGAATCATGGTATTGGTAAAGGTTTGTCCGAAACTGCTGGTAGCTAAATCCGTTTCACCCATTTTATCTTCTGAAACTAATATACCCTCCGCTTCACCGGGAAGGTCAATACCTGTTTTATGTCCAAATCCAAAGAAATTCTCATAGTCATAGAAGACTGTCCTGCCTTCCCTGGCCCCAATCTGCATTAAGGCATCATTGCAGGATAACGTAAGTGCCTGAGTTAATGTAACTGTACCGTGCCCGGTACGGTTACTGCACTTAATCGTTGTCCCTCCAAAACTTTGGCCTCCGTCACAGACATAAGTATCTTCACTGTGAATGATATTTTCTTCCAGGCCCGCCGCAACAGTAAAGGACTTAAAGGTAGATCCGGGTTCATAAGTGTCACTGATTACGAAATTCCGCCAGATTGCATTTAAGGCATCCAGCCTTTCCTCCTCATCCATTGCCTTAATTTTTTTTTCGGTATAAAAAGGAGTTAAATCCGTGGGGTTATTTAAATCATACTCTTCATTCGAAGCCATGGCCAGGATTTCCCCATTATTGGGATTCATAATAAGAACACCGATATTTTCACTTCCGAATTCCTCATTAAAGGTTTTAATATGCTCCTGCACAATACCCTGCACATTGGCGTCAATGGTGGAAATAACGGTATTGCCGTTGATTGCCGATTTAACGGTTTGTTCCAGCTTTAGTTCCGAATCTATGTATCCATATTCAATCCCGTTTACTCCATTTAATTGTTCATTATAATATTGTTCAATCCCCCAGTTTCCTACATTTCCACTGGAGGTAAATCCAATTACACCACTGGCCAGCGTATTGTAGGGATACTTTCTTACGTAATCCTCTTCAAACCAGACACCCTGGATGCTGCTGTTTTCGTCCGCTTTATCTTTAAAAAGCATCATATCCTCATAATCCAAACCTTTTTTTAATATAACATACTGGCTTTCAGGCTTTGTATCAACTATGTCCATAAGGTCATCTTTGGCAATGCTTTCATAACAGTCCGTTAATGCGGCAATGGTAGGCGTTAAATATTTTTCATCTTCCAGCAGGTTTTTAACATCCAGGATTATGTTATATACCTTTTCACTGGTTGCCAATACGGTTCCCTTCCGGTCAAGTATACTGCCGCGTTGATAAGGGATTACCGTGCTGGTATAAGTCTGCTGGGATAATACCCTTTTAGCATATCTTTCCCCGTCGGTACGGTTAATATGAACCAATCTGCCTATCAGCACCATCAATGTAATTATTATAATACAAAAAACAAGCAATAATTTTGCTTGCATTTTGTGTGTAAATTTCTTAATTTTTTTATCCTTTATTCTATTTCTCATAAATACACCTCAAAAAATTCTGTCATCCAATCATTCCCATCTTCCATAGCATTATTCCACTATTTTTTCTAACAGGGATGTTTCATTTTCTTCCGGTATATCTTCATATTGTTTTACATAATCACTTAAATTACTTTTATATGTTATTACCTGGTTCTCACCGGGATAAACCATACCAAGTTCAGTCGTAGCAATCTGATAAATATAATTTAAGTCAAGAGAGGTATTAATCTCTGATAAAGCATCTTTGTTTTCATTCTGCAATTTTGATAAATTGTGTTCCAACCCGGCAATTTCCTGATTCATTTGTGAAACACCTGTCTGGACCTGCAGATATTCAATACAGGTATAGAGAGTTACAGCAATTGCTGCTGTAAGAACAAGCAATGAAAATAAATCAATGCCGATATTAACCCCGGATTTTCTTCGTGTCTCTCTTGCAGGCCGCTGTTCCGGAACTTGTTCCTCAACTTCACCATACCCGGGAACTACCTGTAATTTTCTTGCCGTACTACCTTCAACAGCGTAATTATTATATTGATAGCGTTGTCTTTTTGCTTCCATACATTTCCCCTCGATTCCTATAAGTGTCTTTCAAACACCCTGAGTTTTGAACTCTTTGCTCTCTTGTTGTCAATGATTTCCTGTTCCGACGGAAGGATTGGCTTTCTTGTTATAACCATCCCTTTTGATTTATTGCCGCATACGCAAACCGGAAAATCCGGTGGGCAGGTACAGGGATTTTCATTACTCCTGAAACAGCTTTTTACAATTCTGTCTTCCAGGGAATGAAAGGTTATAATACATATCCTTCCGTTTTCCGCTAACAATCCGATCATATCCTCCAGGGATTTGCTTAAAATTTCTAATTCCCTGTTTAATTCAATCCGGATGGCCTGAAAAGTTTTCTTACCGGGATGTCCTGTATTCATTCTCCGTTTAAT
>JAATEU010000361.1 GCA_015655565.1 Clostridiales bacterium | reverse complement strand
TTGAAATCACACCTGCTCAGTTGGCTTTAGATCCATGCAGTGCTTCTGTTGTTGTGACAGATGTTAAAACAGGAGATGTAGTTGCCATGGTATCTTACCCGAGTTATGACATTAATAAATTTGCTAATAAGGTTGATCCTGATTATTTTGCCATAGTAAATAATGATTTAACTTACCCTTCAATAAACCGTGCAGCAAAACAACGGACGGCACCGGGTTCTACTTTTAAGATGGTAACTTCTACAGCAGCATTAGAAGAAGGTGCAATCGGTCCTACGGAAACTGTTTATGACCAAGTTGTATTTGATAAGGTTACTCATTCACCAAGATGCTGGTCAAGCACCAGTCATGGTGCTGTAGATATTACTACGGCCCTGGAAGTTTCCTGTAATTACTTCTTTTATGAAATGGGCTGGCGTTTAGGTCTTGATAGTTCCGGTATTAACAGGGATAAACTTGGTCTTGAAAAACTTGCGAAGTATGCTTCTCTTTATGGATTAGACAGGAAGTCAGGAATAGAGTTAGAAGAGGCTGAACCTCAAATATCAGATAAAGACGCTGTCCGGTCTGCAATCGGACAAGGTTCAAACAGCTATACCCCTATACAATTAGCCCGGTATTTAACTACGGTAGCCGACAGCGGTACTTTATATGACTTAACTCTCGTTGATAAGGTAGTTGATAAAGATGGTACCGTAATACTGGATAATAATGCAAAGTCAGAAAAATTAACAGGGGTCAGCGATTCCACATGGCAATTAATACAGGAGGGTATGTATCGGGTTGGCAATGGCAGCAGAAGTTCTTCTTCCTATGTATTTGAAAATTTTCCTGTTAAAGTAGCGGGAAAAACCGGTACGGCACAGGAAAGCCTGTCCAGGGCCAATCATGCATTATTTCTATCCTATGCACCCTATGAAGCACCTGAAATAGCAGTTACTGTTGTAATTCCAAATGGATATGCTTCCGGTAATGCGGTAGAACTTGCACATTATATTTATAGTTATTATTTTGAAGTAGAGGATAAAGATAAATTAGTGAATGGTACGGCCATCTTACCGGAAACCGATTCGCCGTCTTTTACGGATTAATATGAACTAGCATATAGAATCAATCCATACCAGGAGGTATTCATGAATAATCCAGTCATTATAAAAGGTAATAAATATGGCATCGTTGTAGTATTGGATGCTACAATGGGATTTGAAGAATTAAAAGAGAAAATTGCAGATAAATTCCGGGATTCTTCTAAATTTTTTGATAAAGCCCAAATGGCAATCAGCTTTGAAGGCAGAAAGTTATCCAACGAAGAGCAGCGTGAAATTTTAAATATTATTGCTGAGGAAACCGAACTTCATGTAGTATGTGTCATCGAAGATGACCCGCAGAAAGAAGAGATATTTAAGAAAGCTTTAGATGAAAAACTAATGGAACTTTCCAATACAACCGGCCAGTTTTATAAGGGAAATCTCAGGTCCGGCCAGGTATTGGAATCAGAAACCAGTATTATAATTATTGGTGATGTAAATCCGGGTGCCCGTATTGTGTCAAAAGGAAATATTATTGTATTAGGTTCATTAAAAGGAACCGTATTTGCCGGTGCTACCGGCAATATAAATTCCTTTGTGGTGGCACTGGTTATGAATCCTGTTCAGATCCGTATCGCAGACACCATTGCCCGGTCTCCGGATAAACCGGTTAAGGACTCCTTAAAGGAAACCAAAATTGCTTTTTTGGAAAACGGAAATATCTACATTGAGCCCTTAAGTAAAGAGGTTTTAAATGATATTAACATATAATAATTTTATATTCATTAATTCTTTGGAGGAAAAACAGTAATGGGAGAAGTAATCGTAATAACATCCGGTAAGGGTGGCGTGGGTAAAACAACAACAACGGCGAATGTTGGAACTGGTTTGGCAAAATTAGATAAAAAAGTTGTGTTAATTGACACCGATATAGGTTTAAGAAATCTGGATGTCGTAATGGGGCTTGAAAATCGTATTGTATATAATCTGGTTGACGTAATAGAAGGGAATTGCAGAATTAAACAAGCCTTAATTAAAGACAAAAGGTATCCTAATCTTTACTTATTGCCATCCGCCCAGACCAGGGATAAAACTGCTGTAACCCCTGAACAAATGAGAAAATTAGCAGAGGAATTAAGAGATGAATTTGATTACATATTAATGGACTGTCCGGCAGGTATAGAACAAGGCTTTAAAAATGCCATTGCAGGTGCCGACAGGGCATTAGTTGTTACTACTCCGGAAGTATCCGCCGTACGTGATGCGGATCGGATCATTGGCCTGTTGGAAGCAAATGAAATCAAGCGGACCCACTTAATCGTAAACAGGCTTAGAACGGATATGGTAAAACGCGGAGACATGATGTCAAGTGGTGATGTTGTAGAAATTCTGGCTGTTGATTTAATCGGAGTTATTCCGGATGATGAGAACATCGTTATATCTACGAATCAGGGCGAGCCTTTAGTGGGTAACGATACATTAGCCGGACAAGCCTATATGAATGTAAGCCGCAGAATACTTGGAGAGGATGTTCCGTATTTGGATTTGAACGGAAGACAGGGACTTTTTAGTAAGCTTGCCAGTCTACTTAAGAAAAACTAATTGAGAGGAGATAGTATGATGAGTTTGGCGGATTTCTTCAAGAAAAAAACCTCCAGTAACGTGGCTAAAGATCGATTGAAATTAGTTTTAGTCTCTGATCGTGCAGGCTGTTCTCCTGAAATATTGGAACAGATTAAGAACGATATTATCACCGCAATATCAAGATATATTGAGATCGATATGGATGGTTTGGATATTAAAATTACACAAACTGAATCAGAAGGAAATAACGGAAGTGTTCCGGCGCTTTTTGCAAATATTCCGATTAAAGATCTTAAAACCAATAAAAAATAAGGATGATTTGCATGATTCAATTTAAGCACTATAATATAAAACATTATGATTTCTCCATGATATTCCTGGTAATTTTATTAAGCGGTATAGGAGCTTATCTTGTCCGCATGGTTCAAACGGAAGAGGAAAATTTTTTTACAAAGCAGATATTTGGTATTATACTGGGTATTTGTATTGTAATTATAGTATCCTTAATTGATTATCATTTTATTTGTCAGTTTTACGTTATTTTATATATCATTAATCTGGGACTTTTGGTAGCCGTCAGACTTGTAGGTGATACTATCAATAATTCAAAAAGATGGTTGGATTTAATAGTATTTCAATTTCAGCCATCGGAATTAAGTAAGATATTTATCATAATAGTCCTGGCAAAGCTGTTTACCATGTTTAAAGATAAAATGAATAAATTCTATGTTTTGCTTTTCACCGGAATACTGACAGCAATTCCTACGTTTTTTATATTAATTCAGACTAATTTATCAACCAGTATTGTAATCATGTTTATTTTTGTTATAATGATATTTGCAGCGGGACTTAGTTATAAAATAATACTGCCGGTATTGATTTTAGGAGTTCCTGCCGTTTTTGGACTGTTTTGGTGTATTGAACAGAATTATGATATCTTTTTTTTAACAAATTATCAGCAGAACAGGATAGTTTCGTTTTTAAATCCTGAATTAGATACCTCCAGTGATATCATGTACCAGCAGGAAAATTCCGTACAGGTCATTGGTTCCGGTAATTTAATAGGAAAATTGCTGACAGAAGGGAAAGAATCCTTGCAAAGTGATACTATACCGGTATCTGAGAGTGACTTTATTTTCTCAGTTGTTGGAGAAGCACTTGGATTTATTGGCGGATGTGTTATAATAGTTTTGTTATCTATCATAATTTTTAAATGTATCAGTATTGCCCGTCATGCTCCGGATTATACAGGTATGCTTATTGCAGTCGGTGTAGCATCCATGTTTATGTTTCAGGTATTTGTAAATATTGGAGTTGCCACGGCAATTTTACCGAATACCGGAATACCGCTGCCTTTTGTCAGTTCCGGTCTCAGTTCCATGATAAGCAGTATGGCAGCCATAGGTTTAGTTATGAATGTAAGTTTACAGAGAAAAAATAAAAGGGGGTAAAACCATATGAATATTGGAATGATAGCACATGATGCGAAAAAGAAATTAATGCAGAATTTTTGCATAGCTTACCGTGGAATTTTAAATAAACACGAGCTGTTTGCAACCGGAACTACCGGAAGATTAATTGAAGAAGTTACAAATCTGAATGTTCATAAGTACCTTGCCGGTCATCTTGGCGGTGAACAGCAGATGGGTGCACAAATCGAACACAATGAAATTGACCTGGTAATATTTTTAAGAGATCCACTTTCTCCGAAATCTCATGAACCTGACGTAAATAATGTAGTACGTTTGTGTGATACTCATAATATACCATTAGCCACAAATCTGGCATCCGCTGAGTTATTAATTAAAGCTCTGGATCGTGGAGATTTAGACTGGCGTGAAATTTTTAAAGCTTAAATTATGGTAAATACCTGATAATACCTTGGGAGAGGTTTAGAATGATAAAGAAAAATTGCATATATATAATATTGTCTCTTACATTTTTAACAGGATGTTCTAATTCCTCCAAAGTTTTATTGCCTTATTCTGAAACAGATAATTTACTTGGTTATGTAAACTATATGGATTCCGAAGCGCCGGATTTTTTTGCAAGTGATCTGACCGTCATTCCGGATGAATTAAACCATATGGCGGATTCTGATATAACTGCTACATCAGCACTGATTCTCAATGCCAGTGATGATGTAGTGCTTTATGCCGATAATGTCTATGAACGTATGTATCCAGCCAGTTTAACCAAATTAATAACGGCTTTTGTAGTTCTTAAAAATGCAGATTTAACGGATACGGTAACCGTAAGTTATAATGCTTCCCATATTACGGAAAGCGGTGCTAAATTGTGTGGATTTAAAGAAGGCGATAAGATTAATATGGAAGCCTTGCTGAATTGCTTATTAATTTATTCCGGCAATGATGCCGGTATTGCAATTGCTGAACACGTGGGAGGTACCGTAGAGGGCTTTGCCAAAATAATGAATGAAACCGCTAAAAGTGCAGGGGCCATTCATTCAAACTTTGTCAATCCACACGGACTGCACGATGACAAGCATTATACAACTGCTTATGATTTATATTTAATTTTTAATAAACTGATAGAATATGACAAATTTTTATCAATCATTAATCAAAACAACTATACGGCTGTTTATCAGGATGCTTCGGGCAAGGAACAGACCAAAGAGTTTCTTACTACAAACCGATATTTAAAAGGTACGGAAGAAGCGCCGGGCGGAGTCACGGTAATTGGCGGCAAAACCGGTACAACCAGAAAAGCCGGGAATTGTTTAATTCTTTACAGTAAAGACAGCCAGGACAAATCTTACATCTCTTTACTATTACAAGCAGATAGTGGTAACAGCCTTTTTTCACAAATGACGCATTTATTGGAGCTGATTGATTAAACTCTTTTCTATTTTTGGGTTGTTTTTTGAGTGAAATTATACTATAATTAATTTACATTAATTATTTATTAACATAAGATGTCTGCTTCAGGCAGACGGCGTTGTTTATGCATATCACCCAAATTTTGTACACATCTTAAGGAGGAGATTACAATGATACAGATTATTGCAGGCGAAAAAGGTAAAGGCAAAACCAAAATCCTGATTGAAAAAGCAAATATCGCAGTAAAAGAAGCAAAAGGCAGTATTGTTTATCTTGACAAAAGCAACAAGCATATGTACGAATTAAGTAATAGAATACGATTAATTAATGTGAAGGATTATTGTATTGAGAATTATAGTGAATTTATTGGATTTATCTGTGGACTCATATCGCAGGATCATGATTTAGAAGTAATTTATTTAGATAGTTTTTTAAAAATAGCTTATACAGAAGGCCCTAATATATCCCTTATCCTTGAGAAATTAGAAAATATATCAAATGAATTTAATATAAATTTCGTAATCAGTATCTCTTTAAACGAAGCTGATCTTCCCGATTCCATTAAAAAAAATATTATTGTAAGCTTATAAATAAATATTAAATAACTATTCCGCCGTACCGGCTGAAAGTTATATTTGATGCACACAAAACAAATAAAATGAACTTGTTTTGACGCCATCGGATCCCGCATTTTCATGAGAAACGCAAGAAGCAAGAAAATAGCTGGCGGGAGATAGTAACTGACTTCAGTGAGAAACTTCCTCCCCCCGTGTGTCGTATTTTTTATCTGATAGGCGCAATTTCCTATCAGATAAAAAATAAACAGCGGCAGGAAAAAATGCCGCTGTTTATTCATGACTTAAAGATATTGAAATTCATATTACT